>NZ_JACJSC010000016.1 GCF_014697575.1 Planktothrix sp. FACHB-1365
AAAAGCAGATAACCCTACATCTAAACCAATTGTTTTATTGGTTGGTTCAGATTGAATCTTAACGTCAATTGAAATCAGAAATTGGCAATAGTAGCCGTCTGCACGTCTAACTAATCTCACTCGTTTAATTTGTTCGGGTTGATAGAAATGCAGATCATAGCTTCCTACTAACCGTAACCGCCCAATCCCTTTTTTATCAGTAAAGGTAATAGCTTTACGAGTTTCTAAGTTTAATTGCCATCCGGTTGTTTTGTACTCAACCGAACGGCAATTCTTTTTGAATTTAGGGAAGCCTTTTTTACCCGGAACTTTCCGCTTGCAATTATCGTAGAATCGAGCGATAGCTGACCATGCTCTCTCGGCACGCTTATTGTCTAGCCTGAGAATTTAGTTCCGACGCGAATTTAAAGTCATGAGCTAATACACGACAATATTTGTTCAAATCGTACTTATTAACCCCTTTGTTATCCATCCAATATCTTAAACACTTGTTCTGGATGAATTGGGCTGTACGAATCGCTTCATCTATTGCCTTGCTTTGTTGCAATGCGGCTCTAACTTTAAATTCTAAAACCAACATTTATGCTACCTATCTCGACCTAAATCTAGGTTAGCACAAGTTTTTGTTTGGTGTCAACTGTTTCTATGTCGTGCCAATCTGGTTTTGTTGCTCGGTTTTTCATCTTTATTCACAGCCCGGCGTTAACCGGGCGGTGTAACGGGAGTCTTCAAACCGAGATCCTAGATAAAGTTAACTGATCTGTTCACTCGCACGGCTTAACATGGCTTCATGAAGATGATCATCATGGAGACGTTCCTGAATTAATAACTCCCGTGCTTGTTCCTGGGTCTGTTCAATCAGATTTTCTTCTTCCGCCGCCCGGTTTCGCATGGTTTCCTGGACGTGTTCTTGGTATTGACGATCTTGAACCAAGAGTTCCCGTGCTTTATCTTGCATGGTCATGGCTAGATTCTCCTAAATTCCTGTTTAATATCTCTCTATCTAAAATTTTTACATAATTTTAGCAAAATGTATCATAAGTAACAGAAATTTTTATAATTTTAGTAAATAAGTATTTCGACTCATGCTGAATAACTCTAACCCCAGTAGTATCCCCCAACGCTTCGGATAGCTAGAAAGTCCAAATCAAAAATTTTTGCCGTACCTATTGAGAATACTTTGCATTTGAGTTATGCTGATCACTATCGGTTGACGGGTAAAAGTAATGGATTATCCCTAGGCTTCCTGTCTCTGTTAGTGAAAATAGATTTCATTTGAGAACAACTTATGAACTCATCTCATCTTGACGAAAGCGCGATTTGTGAAATTTTGGGAATTAACTGGGTAGACCGTTGGCTTGTTTATAAGCGATTACAAGAGTTAGAGATTCCCTGCTGGTGTCGAATTAACCAACCGTTACAGGTTCAAATTAATACCCCAAAAGATACAATTCAACTCTTGAGCGTCCTCCGACAATTCAGCCAGTCTCATCAAAATTTAGTCGAGCACTTAGAACACTGTTGGCATTGTCATTCGATTTGAAATCCCAAAGTTTTTTTAACCTTTTCTAAACTTTTCTGATTAACAGATATTGACTAGACTTGAACTTTTTTAAGTTTGTCTATTACTGTTTTCCTTTAAGTACAGCTTGAAATTTTTGTTACTTGTCACCTCCAGTAAACCCATGTATAAATCCAACAAAAGCCATACAGAATTCAACTTAACAGGAACAATCAAAAATGTGTGGATAAAAGAAGATAAACCTAAATTAATGACGCTACAAACTCCTGTGGGATTATTGCTGATTAAACTGTCTAAAGCAGCGCGGATGATGGGAATTTCTAATTTAGCTCCTGGTCAGGAGGTGCGCGTCAAAGGTCAAAAAAAACAAGATTTTAAAACCGGAAAGATTAAATTAAAAGCTGAACAGATACTTCCAGCTTTCCCACCCCTATCAACTTTAACTCCTTTATTCGGTGATGAAAGCCCAGAAAGTGCTTCTGAAAATTTAGTTCTTTCATCCTCTTTGAGTGTTCAAACTTCTACCACTTCTAATATTTTATATTCCCCAATTCAGGAAGACTATAAAACCTCAGAAATTTGTCCTTCAGTTATTCCCGGTGAACCGGTACAACAGCCTGCGGTTAAACCCGCTAAAATCTTAATTTGTCAAAAATCCGATTGTCGTAAACGGGGAGGCGATGCGATTTGTACGCTATTGCAACAAGAATTAGCTCAACGGGGATTAGAAGATCAGGTAACAATTCAAAAAACAGGATGTTTGAAAAAATGTAAAGCTGGCCCTAATCTGGTGATGTTACCGGATAAAACCCGTTATAGTAAAGTTGAACCGGAAAAAATTCCCGCGTTGATTGAACAACATTTTTAAAAAAATTTAGGATACGGGAGACTTAAGAAAGAAAGATTGATCGGGGTTGTTCTTCTCCTATAATTTGGAAATTAACCCGTTATTCAAAAGTAGAATAGGAGATAACAATGCCTCCAGAAATTAAGATGAAACGTTCAGCAATTAAGTTTCTACCTCAATCTCAGGAAGTTAGCCAGCCTGGTCGCAGGGGACGATATCAAGAGGAACAACCCTATCTTCAGGGTGTCTTTGCTTGGTCAGATGAAGATGCAACGGCAATTGCGAAAGTAAAGTTTTTTTCCTATGAAGAACTTATAGTAGCCTGGACTATTGCAGAAGAAGGAAAAGGTATTCTTGTTGTTGGCGATTACGTCGAGCCCAAAAATAGCTATGATGACAAAATTATTCGTTTATCTAATGCGCGAATTGCTCGTTATGATGCGAATGGAAAGTTTGAGCTTACAATTCCAGGCGAATCAGAACCTGAGATCCTAGAAGGAAATCCAAAAGATCTAGTAATCCTAGAAGTAGTTGGTCGTGTCGAGTTGATTCGACCCTCTATGTCAACTTCCGGTGGTTCTGGTCGCCAATCAGGTCTTAGACAAAGGCACGCTTTACGAAAACAACAACAAGAAAATCAAACACCTAGCTGAAAGAAATAGGGTTTCTGTTTTAAACTCAGATTTTTTCAGAAACCTTTTTTGCGAGATGATTTGAGTTTTTTTGATAACTAAAACCAATAAATTGCGGATACTTGTTTTAAATTTTAAAAGAATTCGAGAAAAATTGGATTTTTTATTGAAAATGGCTGGCAATTACTTGACGAAACCATAGGGGTTTGAGGTATACTAAAAAAAACACACCCAAGGGGTTATTGTGTCTATAGGCAAAAATAGAGGCTAAAACCCTTTAAACTCGTTCAAGATTGAGAAAATTTAATCGGTTTATGGCTGCTGCGATGCACGAGTTTTTTGAAGAAAAAGTCAAGTCGTGGATCGGGGTATTGACAAAATTGATAAATTGTGCATCAGCTAAAAAATCAAGTTTCACGGAAAATTAAAAATTGGGTTGCTTGCGTGTCCCAAGTGGTGAGAAGAAACGTTAGTCTTGCTTGTTCTTCTCCTATAATTTGGAAATTAACCCGTTATTCAAAAGTAGAATAGGAGAGGACGATGCCCCCAGAAATTAAAATGAAACTTTCAGCAATTAAGTTTCTGCCTCAATCTGAGGAAGTTGAAGTTAACCAGTCTAATTCTAAGGAACAACGATATCGAGATCGAGAAGAACGGAAATATCTTCAGGGTATCTTTGCTGGGTCAGATGAAGATGCGAAGGGAATTGCCAGAGTTTGGTTTTGTTCCAATCAAGAACTTAAACTAGCCTCGAAGCTTGCTCAAGAAGGCATGGGTGTTCTCGTTGTTGGCGATGAAAAGGAGATTGACTCTGGCAAGAAAACTATTGGTTTAGAAAATGCGCGAATTGCTCGTTATGATGCGAATGGAAAGTTTGAGCTTACAATTCCAGGCCAATCAGAACCTGAGATCCTAGAAGGAAATCCAAAAGATTTAGTAATCCTAGAAGTAGTTGGTCGTGTCGAGTTAATTCAACCTTCTATGTCAACTTCCGGTGGTTCTGGTCGCACATCAGGTCTTAAGCAAAGGCACGCTTTACCAAAACAACAACAAGAAAATCAAACACCTAGTTGAAAGAAATAGGGTTTCTACATCAGAATTTATATTTCATCTTCAACATTTCAGGAGAAACCCGGTTTCTGTAAGCGACCAACAACTTGATATTAAATATTCTTATTAGTAAAGGTATTATTCTTTTAAATTTTAAAAGAATTTGAGAAAAATCGGATTTTTTATTGAAAATGGCTTGCAATTACTTGACGAAACCATAGGGGTTTGAGGTATACTAAAAAAACGCAGCCAAGGGCTTATTGTGTCTATAGGCAAAAATAGAGGCTAAAACCCTTTAAAATTGTTCAAGATTGAGAAAATTTAATTGGTTTATGGCTGCTGCGATGCACGAGTTTTTTGAAGAAAAAGTCAAGTCGTGGATCGGGGTATTGACAAAATCAATAAATTGTGCATCAGCTAAAAAATCAAGTTTCACGGAAAATTAAGAATTGGGTTGCTTGCGTGTCCCAAGTGGTGAGATGATTGAGATGCAGTCTGAGGGGAATTCCAGAGCCACTTATGGCGTAGAATCTGAACTCGTTGAGATTCGATGCTTCGGCACTCACGCACTCACTAAAGTCTACAGATAAAAATAATTATGGCTTCACTTGAAGAACTTTGCATAAATTCGATTCGCTTCCTAGCCATTGATGCCGTAGAAAAGGCAAAATCTGGCCACCCTGGATTACCGATGGGTGCTGCGCCGATGGCCTTTGTGTTGTGGGATCGGTTTATGCGGTTCAATCCCAAAAATCCTAAATGGTATAACCGCGATCGCTTCGTGCTCTCAGCCGGTCATGGCTCAATGTTGCAGTATGCCCTGCTGTATCTGATGGGATACGATAGCGTTTCCTTAGATGATATCAAAAACTTCCGTCAGTGGGGGTCTAAGACTCCTGGCCACCCGGAAAACTTTGTCACCGCCGGGGTAGAAGTTACCACTGGCCCATTAGGTCAAGGGATTGCCAATGGGGTTGGGTTAGCTATGGCCGAAGCCCACATGGCTGCGACCTTCAATAAACCCGATGCCAACTTGGTAGACCATTATACCTATGTGATCTTAGGGGATGGTTGCAACATGGAAGGGGTTTCGGGTGAAGCTTGTTCTTTAGCCGGACACCTGGGACTTGGTAAATTAATTGCCCTCTACGACGATAACCATATTTCCATTGATGGAAATACCGAGATTTCTTTTACCGAAGATGTCAGCAAACGCTTTGAAACCTATGGTTGGCACGTTCAGCACGTTGAAAATGGCAACACGGATTTAGATGCCATTGCAGATGCCATTGCCAAAGCGAAGGAAGTCACCGATAAACCGTCTTTCATTAAAGTTACCACCATCATTGGGTATGGTTCTCCCAATAAAGCCAACACTGCTGGAGTTCATGGAGCGGCGTTAGGGGGAGATGAAGTGGCAGCTACCCGTAAAAATCTGGGTTGGGGTTATGAACCTTTTGTCGTTCCCGATGATGCCTTAGCTCATTTCCGTAAAGCCGTTGAACGCGGGGCGAATCTGGAAGGAGAATGGAGCAAAACTTGGGAAAACTACAAAGCCAAATATCCCCAAGAAGCCGCTGAATTTGAACGTCGCATTAGCGGAAAACTCCCCGAAGGCTGGGAAAAAGCCCTTCCAACCTTTACCCCGGAAGAAAAAGGCAAAGCCACCCGTCAATATTCTGAAGGATGTCTAAATGCCTTAGCTCCCGCTATCCCCGAATTAATTGGAGGTTCAGCCGACTTAACCCACTCCAACTTAACGGAGATGAAGGGCTTTGGTAATTTCCAAAAAGGACAATATCAAAACCGTAACCTGCGTTTCGGTGTCCGGGAACACGGAATGGGTGCAATTTGTAATGGCATTGGTCTGCATTACTCTGGCTTAATTCCCTATTGCGCGACATTCTTAGTCTTCGCGGACTATATGCGGGCGGCGATTCGTTTATCCGCCTTATCAGAAATCGGGGTGATCTATGTGATGACCCACGACTCTATCGCCCTTGGGGAAGATGGCCCCACCCACCAACCTGTAGAAACCATTGCCTCCTTACGAGCAATTCCTGACCTGTTGGTGATGCGTCCGGCGGATGGAAACGAAACCTCTGGGGCTTATAAAGTCGCCGTTGAAAATCGGAATCGTCCCACGCTGATTGCGTTAACTCGTCAAGCGTTACCGAACTTAAAAGGTAGTTCTATTGATGTGGTCAGCAAAGGAGCTTATGTTCTGTCTGACTCTGAAGGCACTCCCGATTTAATTCTGATCGCAACGGGAAGCGAAGTGTCTCTGTGTGTGGAAGCCGCCGCTAAATTAACCGCCGAAGGCAAGAAAGTTCGGGTGGTTTCTATGCCCTGTTGGGAACTGTTTGAAGAACAAGATGCAGCTTACAAAGAATCTGTGTTACCGAAAGCTGTCACCAAACGGTTAGCGGTAGAAGCTGCCAGCAGTTTCGGTTGGCAACGTTATATTGGTGATCAAGGCGACATGATCAGTATTGATCGCTTTGGTGCTTCTGCTCCGGGTAACGTGTTGATGGAGAAATTTGGTTTCACCCTGGATAATGTTTTAGACAAAGCGAAAGCGTTATTAGGTTAAGCCTAAAGTTTAGGGGAATAGGGAACAGGAAAGAGTTTTTCCTCCTGTCTCCTGTTTCCTCTCTTCTTATTATTGAGTGCGGTCATCTACCGCACTTTTTTTATTGAACTTGAGCGCCATGAGAACGGGGGTCAACCGTACTAGGTTTATCGGGAGTTAGTGGGGAATTAAAGGCAGAAACTTGGCCTATTGATTGAGTATAGGGGAGAGGATTTTCAGCGATTAAAGCGTCTAAATTTGCTTCTAGGATATTCCGGGGAATTTCACCAATAGTTTGTGCAATGGTATCAGCATTTTGATTCAAATAAACAAAATGAGGAATTCCATCAACTCGATATTTCAGCAGTTCAGGCAACCATTTACTATTATCCACATTCAACATAACAAAATTCAGTTGTTCAGCATATTGCTGTTTAATTTCATGCAATTCTGGGGCCATCGCTTGGCAACTGGTACACCAATTAGCATAAAATTCAATTAAGGTGGGTTTTCCATTCCTCAAGGCGACATCCATCGGAACAGATTCTTCTGCGAGTTGAGGAAGAGAGGTTGATGTCGCATCCATCCGTACCCCCAGGAAAACGGCTACAGCCAAAATAATCGCAGCCATGGCAATTAAAAAGTTTCTAATGCGTTTGGCTAAATCAGAGGGTTGAGTTGATGTTGTTGAATGCAATGGATTTTCGTTCATGTTCCTAAAATAAAAAATGATCACCTATCCTAGGAATGAGACAGGCGCAGAAAGAATTCACGGCTGACTCTAACTCCTAGCTTCTGATTATTTTAGTTTAACTATATTTTTCTGAAAATTTTTAACAATTCCCTTGAAGTTGCAGTAAAATAGGATCAAAATAAATTAGCTATAAAAATAGTCCCAAAAAGTGTAATAGCTATAAATTCGTAATTCGTAATTCGTAATTCGTAATTTTTAATTTTATAACAATGAAAAAAAGAGTCACTTTAACCTTTCCCAAACGCTCTATTCAAATGCCGATTACCTATCGATTGGCAAAAGATTTTAATGTGGCTGCTAATATTATTCGGGCTCAAGTCGCCCCCAATCAAGAGGGAAAATTAGTGGTAGAATTGTCAGGGGATATTGATGAATTAGAAGCCGCTATTGAATGGATGCAAACTCAAAATATTGGGGTTTCTTTAGTAGGACGAGAGATTTTAATTGATGAAGAAAGTTGTGTTGATTGTGGATTATGTACTGGAGTTTGTCCGACAGAAGCCTTAACGCTTAATCCTGAAACCTTTTATTTGACGTTTACCCGTTCCCGATGTATTGTTTGTGAACAATGTATTCCCACCTGTCCCGTTCAAGCGATTTCTACGAATCTCTAAACGGGAATTCAATACAAAACTTGTTTTTTCTCTTAATTTTTCAATGAAATCACAAAAAGAACTAACAATTATTACTTGGGTTTCCTTTGGATTACTGCTCCTAACTTGTCTTCATTTTGGTTGGTTTTTATTTGAATCTCATCTATATTCTATAATTGCAGGTATAATTTTAGCCTTAATTTGGGCAGTAGATTTATTCTTTACGATTCCGCTTAACTTTTTTCAAAATATAGTATTAAGATGGATTAGAACTGATCTAGGAACATTCTTAATGATTGTTTTTATCTCAATCTTAGGTGTGTTTATGGTCACTTGGCTACAGATTTCGATTAATATTTTATTAATGCTTTCAGCCACAGCATTAGCGAGGTTAGAATTGCAAACCTCCAGATTTAGTAATTGGCAATCTTTTATTATTTTATCGATATTATCTACCTTTGGTTTAACATTAGGATGGGTACTGAATTATTATTTTTCTGTAGATCATTTAGAATTCCAATTGTGTTTCCCCTTTGATTTAGGATGTCTTGAAATTCCCTATAGTGCAGAAACTCCACCTGCTCAAGAGTAACAAGGGTTAAGAGATTAATGTTATTGGGTGCGTCAGCTTGACGCTAACACACCATTGCTATTATTTTAAATCTAATAATCCATTACTTTTGAGTTTGGGATTAAAGCGAATTTCTTCTTGTAATCCCCGTTCTTGGAGTTGAGTTAAAATTTCTTCTTCCACACGACGAGCAACTTGTTTTAACAGTTTTTCTTGACCGATTTCATCGTTTTTTTCATAAGCTATTTTTTCTTCGGTTGTCATTAAAGGTTTGACTTGAATGGGATGATTCCACAGCATTTCATCTTCTGCATTTCCCAGAGGAATTGAACCATTTTCAGTAATCCAAGCTGCTTTAATTTCTTCTAAAATTGTTCGATTTGGACGAGTAATTGTTTGTAACTTCAGCCAATAACAGCCTTGATATTGCCGAACAAAATGTTGCTTTAAACTTAGATAAATATCTCTGGAATATCCGACATATTGTAAGATTTTATCTTGATTAAAAATGGCATAAACACCAATTTGACCCTGAAGAAAGTCAGGGATTCTGCCATTTTCATCCAAATAGGAGATATAGTCTAAACTATTAAGAGGAGGAATTTCAGTTGGATTAGTCATTGATACAAAAAACGCTTTTTTCCTAATTTTAAATGGATCAGTACCGATTTAATTATAGCGTTTTATTGAATTCTTTTTAACGGCGATTAAATACATGAGGAGAAAAATTTTCCCATTCAACTCAAATATCTGTTATCTTGGATCTTAAAACTCTGCTGAATAACTGGCGAGTCGTAAACTTCTGGAAATCTCAGAGTTGCCTGGTTCAAGACCATACTCCCTCAGTCAAATCTGTATAAAAAAACTCAATGTTTACACAAGTGCATTTAACAGAGCGACATCATCATATCCTGTGGGCAACGATTCGTCACTATATTGCGACGGCAGAACCTGTTGGTTCTAAAGCGTTGGTGGAAGAATACAACCTCAAAGTCAGTCCCGCCACCATCCGCAATAGTATGGGGGTCTTGGAACGCGCTGGACTCCTGTATCAACCCCATACCTCCGCCGGACGAGTCCCCTCAGATTCGGGTTATCGAATTTATGTGGATAAATTAATTACGCCTTCAGAAACCGTAGCCGATGAAGCACTGCAATTATTACGGGAACAACTCAGTTTAAAAAACTGTAGTTTGGAGGCAATTTTGCGGGGTGCATCGCAAATTTTATCAACTTTGAGTGGGTATATTACCTTAGTAACATTACCCCAACGAATTACAACCCGGTTGCGACATTTGCACCTGATTTCGATAGAACCTGGAAAAATAATGTTAGTTGTAGTAACGGATTCCTATCAAACCCAATCGAGTTTGATTGAATTATCGTCTCCGAATTACCCTGCTAATTCTAACACAATGGGAGTTAATCCGCTACCCGAAAATCCAGAAGTTTTAGAACAAGAGTTACAATTAATTTCTAATTTTTTAAATGCTCAATTGAGAGGAAAATCTATTTCTGAACTCTCCACTTTAGATTGTACAGAATTAGATCGGGAATTTCAACGCTATTCGGATTTTTTACGCAAATTATTAACGGATTTAAGTCATCGTAGCCAAACCCCAGAATATACTCGAATTCTAATTAGTGGAATTGCTGAAGTTTTACATTTACCCGAATTTTCGCAATTACAACAGGTTAAAACTTTAATGCACTTATTAGAAGAAGAACAGGAACAATTGTGGCCGTTAATTTTTCCCCCGTCCCAAACTGAACGGGTTACGGTTCGGATTGGGTCGGAAAATCCCTTAGAACCCATTCAAGGCTGTACATTGGTTTCGGCTCAATATCGACGGGATAATATTCCGGTGGGAAGTGTGGGAATTTTAGGCCCGACTCGGATGATGTATGAAAATGCCATCGCCGTTGTTGAAGCCGCTGCTGATTATTTGTCAGAAGCACTGAGTTAATGTTTAATTTCTATATTTATGGTCGGTTTAGAATCCTTAGAAAATAGTTTATTTTCCTTTGTCCATCTTCTAAGATTTGGCTTAGAAGCAATTTCGGCTTTTTGCGTCTTTTTAGGATTAATTACTACCTTAAAAATTGCCTTAAAAGCTTTCCATCGGCGGCTAGTTTTTCCCTTTATAGAGTTACGTCTCCACTTTGGAACGTGGTTAGCCTTAGCCTTGGAATTTCAATTGGGTGCGGATATTGTTTCTACCACAATTACACCCTCTTTTCAGGTATTAGGACAGTTAGCCGCAATTGCTGTGATTCGGACATTTTTAAATTATTTTTTGAATAAAGAACTGGAAAGTGAAACTAACTTTCAGAAAAAGCTAGAGGAGAAATCTTCTATTCAGAAATTATAGAATATAATGGTGAATTCTGACCCTTTAACCATCGCAGAAACAGCAATTATCGAGTTTGAACGTTCAAAAGTTCCTGGGGTTTGGACGGGACTCAATAAACAGCAAATTATTGCCGAAATCCGCTCACGTCTGCTAAATCCCTTTAACATTAATCAAGGTTCTCAACCCTTTTGTGGCCCTGCTGCTATTATTTTTGAACTGGCTCGAAAACATCCTGCTGCTTATATTCAACTCTGTCGAAATCTCTTTCAAATTGGGGGCTTTCATACCCATACAAATCGTTGGATTCCTTCACCTGTCTATTTACAACAGAGTCAAGTTAATGTTAAGATCTCTCAAGTGGATTGGATGGTATTATCGACACTGAGAGAATCGGAAAATCTGATTTTTTCCGTTGACCCGAATGCTCCTCAACTCTTGAGAAATTTAGCCGGAATTACAAAGCCTTGGGAAATTGGCGGATGGACTCAAGAAATTTTAGGTTATCAAACCATTCATTATCATTATGCTTATTTATTCGGAGATTTAGAAGCGATTCAAAAAGCAAATCAAATTGTAAAATCTGGGGGTGTAGCCTTTGGATTAATTAATGATTTTGGCTTACTCCTGAACAAACCTCCCGTTTTTTCCTATCCCAGTCATTGGGTCGCCTTATTAGATCAATTAAATATTGATTACAATCGGAATATGATTGAGTTTAATCTATTTACTTGGGGTCAACAGATGCAGATTAAGGTTGATATAAAAACCTTTAAAACCTATTTTTGGGCTGTTGTTACTGGGATTTAGTTTAACCGCAACATAGCATCAGAAACCGGGTTTTTAAGTTAAGCCTATAGGGATTTTCAAAAACCCGGTTTCTTATATGAAATCTTTAAATGTTTGCTACAAATCCCCCTGTAGAGACGTTGCATGCAACGTCTCTACAGGGGGGCTGGGGGGATCATTTGTAGCGTTCATAAGGGGATTTCATATAACTTAAGTTTAGGGTCTGAAATCGAGGTGTTTTTAAACCCAGTTTCTAAATTCCTATTAATGAATTGGTAATAATCCGCTTCACGCCTAAATTAACTAAAGTATTAAAATCATTGAGATCATCCACTGTCCAAACCACAATATCGACTCCTTGATTTTGGCTTTGGGTTACGATTTCTGGATGTTGTAATACAACAGGATAATGGATGCTTAAAATCGAATTTCCTTTGTTAATTGCTTTTTGAAGCTGTTCTTCAAACTGATTAAAAGCAATTAAAAAATATCCCAGGGTTATTTCGGGATGATAGTGACGAATTTGATCTAAAAATTTTTCATTAAAAGAAGTTATAATTGATTTTTTAAGAAGATCATTTTGAATTAAAAATCCCCCTAAGTTTTGAACTTCTTCCTCTAACCATTGATGATTCGGTTTAATATCAAAATATAAAAAATCCTTAACATTTTGAAAAGTAGCGATCACATCTTCTAATGTAGGAATACTTTCTCCAGCAAATCGTTCAGCAAACCACGAACCTGCATCTAATTCTTTGAGTTCTGCAATGGTTTTCTCGGAAACTTTACCCGATGTTCCCGTAATTCGATTTAATAATTCATCATGAAAAATAACGGGAATTCCATCCGCAGAAACTTGTACATCAAATTCCAGAGAATTTGCCCCCTGTTGTAAAGCTGCACTAAACGCAACCAGGGTATTTTCAGGTGCCATAACCGAAAAACCCCGATGAGCAATAATTTCTAAATCCATCTTTTTACCTCTATTTCTATAATTATTATTTTACCATCATTTGAGCTTTTAAAAATGCTTCAACGGTTTGATTAAAACAATCGGGTTCAACTAAAAATGACCAATGATTACCCGCCACCCGTTCAATTTTTAACTGGGTTAAATACTGTTGATAAGGTTTTAATTGCCAGTCCATACGATTAACTCCCTTTTCTGGTTGAATTAATAATGTGGGAATCTTAATATTTTCTGTTAACCCTGGAACTTCCATCACCTGTTCAAAAATTTCATTTCTAGCCGGAATTCCAAATTTACTTCCCCAAGTTCCATCTCGTTTTTGTTCCATTCCTGCTTCAAATAATTCCTGTTGTAAATCACTCCATCCCGCAAATTGAGCTAATTGTTTAGCTTGATTTTCAGCCTGTTCAAAACTAACAAAGGGGCCGATTAATTTTAAACAATCTAACTGACGATACAAAAGGGGTAGAGTTAATTTAAACAAACCGGGAAGTTTCATAATAAAAATTGGATCAACTAAAATCATACTATTAAATCGTTCAGGATTCTGTTTTGCCCAAATCGCTGCCATTTTACCCGTCCAAGAATGTCCTAAAATATGAGCTTTTGACCAATTCAAATGATCCATTAATGCTTCTAAATCTTCAATAACTTCCGTAAAGGTATATCCCTTATCAGGTTTACTACTTTCTCCATGTCCTCGCATATCCGGTGCTATAATATGATAGCGATCGCTCAATTTCTCTCCTAACTTTTTCCAAACCAACGCTTGATCTGCTAACCCATGTAATAATAAAAGATTTGTATCCGACGAACAGTTAACCGCAGAATTCCATTCTAAATAAGAGAGGTTAGCCGTTGATAGGGATAAGGTTTTTCTAATATAACTCATGGTTTTACCCTCTGAAAATAATAAATTAGCAAACTGGATATTTTCAGTATAAAGGATTAGATCTCTCTATATCAATCCACGCCAAGGTTGTAATATTTTATTGTAGGGGTTTGGTTTTCAAACCCTCTTTGCGCCTGGATTTGGAAGGACATTTCCCCTACAGGCATTGCTATAGTATAGGATAGATGATTAGAAAAAGCTTGTGATTTCAGCCCTTAAGTTAGGGTTTGTTACTGACCCTAGGTTTAAAAATGATCTAATTTTAGGTAAAATATGAGATAATAATATCAATTTTTTCTCAATTTTATTTTGTAAAATAACCAAAGCATCATGCAAGCATCTACAGAGTGGCAACAGGTAAAAACTGCCTTTAAAAAGATTTGGGGTTATGATGATTTCCGACCTCCCCAAGGGGAAATTATTAAAAGCTTGCTAGACTACAAAGATGCTTTAATTGTCATGCCAACGGGAGGGGGTAAATCAATTTGTTTTCAACTTCCAGCCTTATTAAAAACCGGATTAACTTTAGTGATCTCGCCGCTTGTGGCATTAATGGAAAATCAGGTACAAGAACTTCAAGATCTCAAACTTCCCGCCGCTTTAATTCATAGCCAATTATTGCCCCAACAACGTCGCAATACCTTACGTTTAGTTGAACAAAATCAATTAAGACTTCTCTATCTTTCTCCTGAAACTCTATTAAGTTCTCCCGTTTGGAGTGTGATTTCTCAACCCCAAGTTAAAATCAATGGTTTAATCTTAGATGAAGCCCATTGTTTAGTCCAATGGGGGGATACCTTTCGCCCTGCTTATCGACGTTTAGGGGCTATTCGGGCAACTTTATTAAAACTAAAACCTGCGGGAACAAAAATAGCGATCGCAGCCTTTACAGCCACCGCCGATCCTGATGCTCAAGCTATTATTAAACAGGTTTTAAACCTCAAAAATCCTCAACAATTTCTTCTCAGTCCCTATCGATATAATTTAGAATTAAACGTTAAAACAGTTTGCACTCCCAGAGGACGACAACAACAATTAATCCAATTTATTAAACCTCGAAAAAACCAAACAGGTTTAATTTATGCCCGCACCCGTAAAGACTGTGAAGAATTAGCCCAATGGTTACAAACTCAAAATTATTCAACCGTTGCATATCATGCGGGTTTAGGTTCTGATGAACGCCGGAAAATCGAAAAAGATTGGTTACAGGAAAAGATTAAATTTGTGGTTTGTAGTAGTGCCTTTGGCATGGGAATTAATAAAAGTAATGTTCGCTGGGTTGCCCATTTTCAACCTCCTTTTTTATTATCAGAATATATTCAAGAAGTGGGACGGGCGGGGAGAGATGGTCAACCTGCGATCGCATTAACAATTATTAGCGAACCCACAGGTTTTTTCTATCCTGAAGATAAACAACGGCAAAATTATTTAAAAGAAAACCTACAAAAACAATATCAATTAGCCAATCAATTAATCAAGAAACTTCCCTTAAGAGGAAATATAGAAACGGTTTCTGAACAATTTAATAATAGTGCGATCGCCCTTTCAATATTACACGCCCAAGGACGCTTAATCTGGCGTGATCCGTTTCACTATGAAATGCAATCTAAACCTGCTAAATCAACTTTGGATATAAATAATAAAGCCATTCAACAAATGAATCAATACTTAAAAACTCGTCAATGTCGGTGGCAATTTTTATTACAAGCGTTTGGATTCAATTTAGATCAGTCCTTAAAAAAATGTGGTCATTGCGATCGCTGTAAACAAAAAAAATAGTAGAATAAACTATTCCTAACCTTATTAACCGAACTCAAACAATGGAAACTAACATTCCCGAATCAACTTTGACTGCTGAAAAACACCGCTTGAAAATGCAACGCCGCAAAGAAGTTCAAGATCAACGGGTAGCAGAACGAAATCAAACTAAAGGATTAATTATTGTTAATACGGGGAACGGAAAAGGCAAAACCACCGCCGCATTAGGAATGGTGTTGCGTTCCCTCGGTCATGGCTATCGAGTCGCCATTATTCAATTTATTAAAGGTGCATGGGAACCCGCCGAAAAAGCCGTATTCAGTAAATGGCCTGAACAATTAGAATTTCATGCGTTAGGAGAAGGCTTTACTTGGGAAACCCAAGACCGAGATCGAGATATTGAAAAAGTACAGGAAGCGTGGAATTTAGCCCTTTCTTTTATTCAAAATCCTGAGTTTAAATTAATCTTACTCGATGAAATTAATGTAGCGATGAAATTGGGTTATTTACCTGTTGAAGAAGTTCTAGCTGGACTTGTACAGAAACCCCAAGATACTCATATTATTTTAACGGGTCGAGGGGCTCCTCAAGCCTTAATTGAACAAGCAGACCTCGTAACAGAAATGTCCCTGGTTAAGCATCCTTTCCGCGAACAAGGGATCAAGGCTCAACCTGGGATTGAATTTTAATAAGATAGTGGTAATTAAAAACCCGGTTTCTTAAAGAAACCGGGTTTTTGAGGTCATTCTATTTAACTGGCTAAATATTCCCGAACTTGAGCTTTGCGACGACGCAGATGGTTTAACGCTTGGTTTTCCAGTTGACGAACCCGTTCTCGGCTGATGTTCATGCGAACACCCACTTTAGACAGGGACATCTCCTTACCATCTTCTAACCCATACCGCAGGGTAATCACTTCCCGTTGTTGGGGGGTCAAGTCCGCCAGTAAATCTTTCAAGTCCTGACGCAGTAACTCTTGAGTCACAAACGTATCGGCGGAGGTGCTTTCATCTTCTAAGAGATCTTGCAGTTCCGTATCTTGATTATCTCCTACTCGCAAATCTAAAGACACCGGATGACGAGACGCCAACAAATAATCTCTAATTTGGGCGGGGTCTAACTCTAGCGCTTCTGCAATTTCGGCCGCCGTCGGGTTACGGCCTAATTTCTGCACTAAGTCCCGTTGAACTTTTTTAATTTTGTTCAATTTTTCGGTAATATGGATTGGCAGACGAATGGTGCGAGAATTTTGCGCGATCGCACGGGTAATCGCTTGGCGAATCCACCAATAGGCATAAGTCGAGAACTTATAACCCCGCATGGGATCAAATTTTTCCACACCTCGTTCTAAACCCAGGGTTCCTTCTTGGATTAAATCCAAGAATTCCATATTGCGTTTTTGGTATTTTTTAGCAATGGACACCACTAAACGCAAGTTCGCCTCAATCATTTTTTGCTTGGCGCGACGTCCTTGCTCCAGGGTGGTTTGAAGTGCAGCTTCGCTCATCCCCACCGCGTCAGACCACTCGTGCTGGCTCGGTTCCCGACCCAGTTTATCTGCGAGTCCGTCTTTCGCTTCCAACTGTTGCATCATCTGTTGCACTTGTTTGCCATAGGTGATTTCTTGTTCGCGTGTTAGCAAAGGGACGCGACCAATTTCGTGCAAATAGGTGCGAACGGTGTCAGTGGTGGCAGGTCGAGCGTTTTTGGAAGCCGCTTGATCTTTGTTTTTGGTGTTGACAGTTGGCATGGGTATGAATTACACTCCTAAAACAGAATTTACAGGGGTAGCAAATTTTCCTCCTCTATCTACAGGAGGTTTTACAGGACTGGACAACACAGGTTAAGTGGGTTTCAGTCGTAGGGCTGGTTCCAAATCTTGTCTTGCTCTGTAAAAAGTAAATGTGAATTCTGTCCTATCCGTCTTGTCGCTGCGATTGAATGGTGGTTGTCTAGGGTCTAGGGCTATATATTTCTTTTAGTGATCGTTTTTTCCTAGTTTTCCCTAAAGCTGAATAACTCCATCAGGCTGTTAGGTTGCCAACCGAGGCTCGGCTTAGACAGAGAATCAGTGTTGATTTTCCTCTTTTCTCTCCCGCTTCCTGATTCTAGGAAGCTTAAGATTGTTTACATAGATTTACATCTCTCAAAATTATGACATACAACTAGGGGTGAAAGTCAAGGGCTTCATGGGAGAATTTACCATTATAGCAACTTTTACTTTTGTTTGAATATTTTGATCATGCCCTATTTCTTTTGATAATACAACTGTAGTAATTGAGTAATAACCGAACTTGGGGTTATCGGTTATCAGTCATCAGTAGAGACGTGCCATGGCACGTCTCTACCAGTTATCAGTCATCAGTTATCAGTTATCAGTCATCAGTCATCAGTTATCAGTTTAGTCCGATTGTTAAAATCCTAAATCATCTTTTGCTAAAGCTGCTGCTTTTAATACCGTTTCATCTGACATTTCTTTCCAGTCGGTTTCTCCAATTTCTTGATAGAAGGTTTCATCATAGGGACGAGTTCTAACCACAACAGGCATGGGGACAGCATGACCTAAGACTAAAGCTTGTTGTTTAGAATCTAATTTGGATAACACAGACCGCAAACTTTGTGCCCCAGAAACCCCGGTAAAAATAGCATCAATATCTTTATCATCATTAAGTAAAGCCGTAATTCGGGTTCCCACTTGAGACATCACTTCCGCATCAATTCCAGAGGGACGTTGATCGACAATTAATAAGGTAACAAAATATTTTCGCATTTCTCGCGCAATGGTTCCAAAAATCGTTGAACGCACAATTGCAGGATCTAAAAAACGGTGAGCTTCTTCAATGGTAATCACTAACTGTGTCGGACGATCTACGGGATTTTTGGAAGCTAAAAAATTCTCGGCTTTTCTAACGTAAGCTTGGTGAATGCGGCGAGTAATCATGTTAGTGACTAACATATAAGATAGCATATCGGATTGAGAACCAAATTCAACAACTACATTTTTTCCCGCATCCAAAGATTGCAAAATTCGATCCACATAATTTGACGGACAAGTCGGACGCATATATTTTAAATTATCCATCCGCATTAATTTACGTTGCAGAGACATAATGGAACCTTTATGTCCTCGACGTTCATCACAAAACAGTTGGATTTCTTCATTGGTCATGGATAATAATTGCGTTATCCAATCTTTCCCAAACTCACTGCGAAGAATATTAGCATTATCAATTGTAGCTTCGGAAAGATTTAATTCCCGTTGCACTAACATAATATCTTCGACTTCAATTTGACTATAACTTAAATACAATTCTTGAGCGTCTTTAATCCCCCGTCGTCGGGTTGATTCAGGATCAAGAGTATACACTTCCACTTGACCTGGAAATAGTTGTCTTAACCCTTTAACGGTACTAAATTGTTTACCCTCTGATACGGCTTCCCAGCCATATTCAGAGTGCATATCAAAGATTAAATTAACCGCCGCTTTTTTCTTAATAATTCCCGATAATAATAATCGCGTTAAAAAGGATTTTCCCGTTCCTGATTTTCCAAATACCCCATTACTTCGTTCTACAAATCGATCTAAATCTAAACAAATGGGGACATCCATATCCAACGGTTTCCCGATGGCAAAATTGCGCCGTGTGGGGTCATCTTCCCAGCCAAAAATAATCCTAAAATCCCGTTCACTGGCTTCATGAACCTGGGAAAAATGAACGGGAATAGTTTTTACAGGTAACAGTTCAATTTCTGTACTATTGGTTTGAGGTTGGAAAGACGCGATCGCCGCTATGCCATTTTTACCATTATTTTGAGGGCGAGAAGACCTCGCCCCTACTTTTTGTTGTTGCGTGGCGACACGAATGAGTTCTTCTTCTTCGGAAAATTCCCGACTCAACATTAACATCGGACTTAATTCAATGGTTCCGTAGGTGCTATTTCCAGCTAAAATTGCTTGTAAAAAATCATCATCCGGTTGAGGAGGGTTGGCGATAATTCGGGCGCTGGAGGTTCCCAAGGATACATCGGTCAGCAAACAGAAAAAATGCGATCGCTTCCCCCGCACCACTAAAAATTTTCCAACCCGCATTTCCTCGACAGACACATCAGGATGTAAGCGAACTTCTAAACCTTTTGTCAGGGAACCTTGAATGACAGAACCCAGGGGTTTCTCAGTGGTCATAGTTCAGTTTTTTGGGGGTTAGCAACGGGGAACTTTCGTTACGCATTGGGAGTTTATCGGGGGTTGTTGTATTGTTCATGATTCAACATTTTGACTGAAAATCAATCCCAACTCACAATTTCCCTGTCAATAATATCTACTGTTTGCCGTTTTCCGTCAAGGGATTAATTGTTGTCAACTTGGAGTTGATTCTCAAAATTGTAGGGTTGAGAGGGCTTTAGCATCTTAGAATTCCTCCCAATTATCAGAAGTTTGTTGATTCTCAAAGTTGTAGGGTTGAGAGGGCTAAAGCCCTCACTACGGTTTATTTAGGATGAAAAGCTATAAATGGTTTGGGGTTTTAACTGTTGACAAATGGAAGAAGGGAGTTGAGTCATCGGAAATTGTTTATGCTTGAGTTGTGCTTGTAAATTCGTCAGGGGATCTACCCCAGAAGAAATCAAAAATTGTAATTTTTGCAGATGGGGCCATTGAGTAATTTGATCTAAAATTGTTGTAATCGCTTTTAAGTAAGGATGATCCAATTGTTGATACCAGTGGGGATCAGCAACTCCGGCTTGATCAAAGCCTAAATTAATAATTAATAATGCTTGATCAAACAACGCGATCGCCACAGGTCGAGCTTCTTCTTGGAGTAATAAATCATTGGTTTGGGCTAAAAAACGTAACTTTTCTAACCGTTCATAACGACTTTGTACAGAAGTCGGATGTCTTTGTCGTTCGAGATATTCTTCTTCTAAATTCAGGGAAGAAGGTTGAGGTTCATCCCAATTAATCGCAATGGTAATTAAATAAGTTTGCAATAATAAATGCCCTAATTTTTGAGCTTTAGTTGCTAAATAAACCGTATTATAATCCGTTGCTTCAATAATTAACGGTACTCGATCTACAATCTCAATTCCATAACCCTTTAACCCGGCAATTTTTCGGGGATTATTGGTAATTAAACGAATTTGACGGACTCCTAAATCATTTAACATTTGCGCCCCCATGCCATAATCCCGTAGATCTGGGGCAAAACCTAAGCGTTCATTGGCTTCAACAGTATCAAGTCCAATATCCTGTAAAGAATAAGCTTTAATCTTATTAATTAATCCAATCCCTCGCCCTTCTTGGCGTAAATAAACAATCACTCCCGACCCGGCATAATCAATCATTTTCATCGCTGTTTGTAACTGCATTCGACAGTCACAGCGCATTGATCCAAAGGAATCTCCCGTTAAACATTCTGAATGAACTCGCACCATCACAGGCATTTCTTTAAATTCTTCAGGATCACCTTTAACTAAAGCAATATGTTCGGTATTATCTAAAGTATTGCGATAGGCATAAATTTTAAAATCGCCAAATTGTGTCGGTAATTTAGCAACGGTTTCTCGATAAACAAAACGATCATGTTTGAGGCGATAACTAATTAAATCTGCAATGGTAATTAATTTTAAATGATGAACTTTGGCATATTCCAATAATTCAGGAAGTCGCGCCATTGACCCATCGGAATTTTGAATTTCACAAATCACACCCCCCGGATATAACCCCGCCAACCGAGATAAATCAACGGCGGCTTCCGTATGTCCGGCCCGTTTCAATACCCCGCCTTCCTTGGCCCGTAGGGGGAAAATATGGCCCGGACGTCGTAAATCTTCGGGGCGAGTCGCCGGGTTGATGGCAATTTGAATCGTTTTAGCCCGGTCATCGGCGGAAATTCCCGTTGAAACCCCCATTTGAGGAGACGCATCAATACTAACCGTAAACGCCGTTTGGTTAGCATCGGTATTTTTCGTGACCATTAACGGCAAGTCTAACTGATCGAGACGTTCTCCCGTTAACGCTAAACAAATTAATCCCCGTGCATATACCGCCATGAAGTTAATCATATCGGGTGTGGCAAATTGGGCAGCACAAATTAAGTCGCCTTCGTTTTCGCGGTGTTCATCGTCAACCACCACAATACAACGCCCCGCTTTGAGATCTGCTAAGGCGGCTTCAATGGTGTCAAATTGGACGGTGGGAGGGGTGTTTGTTGGTAGCACAGACTCGTTCAAAATCGTTTTTTCATCAACGCTTCTTTATTGATTGTAACGCTGTTGAACAATCGAGATCCCATTCCTTTAGAATTTTAGCCTATAGCGATCAGATCAGTGCGATCGCATTTTCAACTCAAAATTTTATTGAATGGGCCATTCAGGAATGATTTGATCAATCTCTTTCATTATCTTTAAGGTTGCTGTTAACGCGACAACAATTTTTTGATAATGTAGAATATCGTCCAAGGATAAACTACGATTAGCTTTTTTCCGATCTTTTAACCATTTATCTAATACTTGATAGCCACCGATTTTAAATTCCCAGATTTCCATCGGTATTCCTTCAAAATAATGGGTTTTATTAATATAGATTCGTTGCTGTTGGGGTTTATAGGTGACTGCTGTAACGTTGTTGTCTCCTTCTCCTTGATATTGGGTAATTAAACGATTGAGTTGTTGAGATTCCATTAAATGTAATTTAACTAATTCTTCACCTTTTTGGGCTAAATTATTAAATAATTGCTCATTGCTGGTTAGGGGTAAGCGAGGAAAATCTATTTTTAGGAATTCTGCATATCGTTTTCGATAGGTAGGACTCTGGAAAATAGAATAAGTATAATAGAAAAATTTTTCTGGGGTTGGGATATATCCTAATTTAGCTTTAATTTCACTGAGGAAATTTTGAGAAAAGTTAGGGGTGCGCTCTGTAAATAATGTCCCTTGGTCATTTTGAGTATCTGGGTAAATATAAAGCGGGAAAAGACAAGATTGAGTTGTAGATTCTCCACATTTCGTTTCAGTGATAAAACGAGAACAATAAAAATGATCACAGTCTTTTGATTTATTGATTCTAGCAGAGACAATGGCTAGATTATCTTTTAACATATTACCCATGACTTCAAACCGAGGCATACAAATAAACCCTCTTGTTTGTCCTGTATAGTAAGTAAATCTAATATCAAAAGGACGATATAAAATCGGGACAATATTACTATTTTCAATTCCATTTTTCTTTAAATCATTTTGAGCAAGTTCAACCTGCCAATCTCGCGCATCTTTTCCTAAATCATATTTTTGTCTAGCGACTTCTATAGGAAGTGAAACAAAATCTTTAACCGTATCTTGGACTTCCTGCTCTGACCATCTTATGGTTAATGAGTCTCTTGCCGTAACAATACCCACTGAATTAACAGGCATTATATCAGTAATTTTCCAGCCTTGGTTATATTCAGCTAATAAATATTTATTTTGAGGAATAAAAACATAAAAAGGTGAAGTCGGAAAAATTTCTTTCCACTCAATTGTAGTAAAATCATTTTCATTAAGATAACGATACTTATCTTCCCGTGAACCCCAGATATCAATATGATAATATTTAGTCATAAATTATTTTACTCACTTTTCCATTCTGTTTCTGGAATGTCAGCATTGATCATAATATTGCGTAACGTACCAATAGGTAAATTACGGCCCTTGTGATAGGGTACAATCGTTTGGAGTTGGCGATCTAAATTGCGCCATTTTCGATGACTCCCTTTCTGTGAAACTAACTCAAAACCATAATTTTTTAAGATATTTTCAACTTCATCTGCATTCATTCTGCGGATACGAGTCATGTCACAGAAACCTCTCGCACCAGAGATCCTGCTTTTAATATAATCGGATCAGGTTCAAGATAAAGTGCGATCGCTTCGGTGATATTTTCTAACGCTTCTGCTTCAGTTTCACCTGCGGAAACACAACCGGGTAACTCTGGACACCAAACAGCCAATTCTCCGGTTTCAGGGTCAGGTTCTAAAATAACACGCCATTTCATCAGGTTTTCTCCTGGGGATATTTAACCCTCAAAGACGTTGAGTTCGAGGCTATTGTTTAACTCATTAATTATTATAGATCGCATTTTCAATTCAATCAATTTTATTGAATCGGCCATTCAGGAATGATTTGATCAATCTCTTTCATTATCTTTAAGGTTGCTGTTAATGCGACAACAATTTTTTGATAATGTAGAATATCGTCAAACGATAAACTACGATTGGCTTTTTTACGATCTTTTAGCCATTTATCTAATACTTGATACCCGCCGATTTTAAATTCCCAGATTTCCGGCGGTATTCCTTCAAAATAACGGGTTTTATTAATATAGATTCGTTGCTGTTGGGGTTTATAGGTGATTTCTGTAACGTTATTATTTCCTTCTCCTTGGTATTGGGTAATCAAACGATTGAGTTGTTGAGATTCCATTAAATGTAATTTAACTAATTCTTCGCCTTTTTGGGCTAAATTATTAAATAATTGCTCATTGCTGGTTAGGGGTAAGCGAGGAAAATCTATTTTGAGATATTCTGCATATCGTTCACGATAAGTGGGACTATGGAAAATTCCATAAGCATAATAAAATATTGCTTCTGGTGTGGGGATATATCCTAATTTGGCTTTAATTTCACTCAGGAAGTTGGGGGAAAAGTTAGAGGTACGTTCTGTAAATAAGTTATATTGATCGTTTTCGGTGTTAGGATAAATGTAAAGCGGGAATAAATAGTTAGTTTCTTTGGTTTTATTAGAGATTGCACAACACTCAATAATCCCCTTATCTACCCAAATCAAACTCCAAATATCTGCTTGTGATTGCTGGCGACTACAAATTAATCCTAGATTATGACCTAAAACCATTTGATTCATGACTTCACATCTTGGTAATTCAACAATATCTTGATGGTGATAATAATTTCTCCAATCAAACGGACGAT
Organism: Planktothrix sp. FACHB-1365; assembly: GCF_014697575.1. Taxonomy (GTDB): domain Bacteria; phylum Cyanobacteriota; class Cyanobacteriia; order Cyanobacteriales; family Microcoleaceae; genus Planktothrix. The sequence goes on from NZ_JACJSC010000016.1 coordinate 24,262, forward strand.
AAAGACAATAAGTAAAGTATTTTTCCCATTCAGAGTTATTAACTAATGAATCTCTACTTTTACTAATTTTCCAATCACGAGTATCAGCAATATCATATTTATTAGCAATAACATCATCAGTAATATTCCGGTTTCTAAAATCTTCTATTCGTTTTCTTAAAACATCTGCATCAAAATCTAAAGCAAAATGATCTCGATGAGTCTTAACACCCGTTGAATTAACAGGCATTATATCCGTAATTTTCCATCCTTGGTTATATTCTGCTAATAAATCTTGATTTTGAGGAATAAAAAGATAAAAAGGTGAAGTCGGGAAAATTTCTTTCCACTCAATTGTCGTAAAATCATTTTCATTAAGATAACGATATTTATCTTCCCGTGAACCCCAGATATCAATATGATAATATTTAGTCATTAGACAACCTCAATTTAAACCTAAGCGATTTTGTATTTCTGAAGGATCAGCCACTTCAAAAAACAATTCTAAAGCTTCAATCAAATTATTTCTTGCATTTTCAATAGAATCACCTTGACTAGCAATATCGAATTCGGGACATAAAGCAACATAACCATCACCTTCACGCTCAATGATAGCGGTAAATTTTGGGGTTCGGATCATCTTGTTTCCTGGGGATATTTAATCATAAAACAAACAGCGACACCCTGCTGAATATCAAATACATTTTTATCGGGTAAACCATTAGGAGTCACTTCTTTTTTCTTACTATTCCCGTGTAAATCCATTATATAAATTTCATCAAAGGTTTTCTCTAAACTTTGTCTCATCCCTCGAAAGGTAGGATTATCCAGATAACCATGATTGGTAATAAATGCTAAAATTCCTGAACCTGTATGGTCAATTCGCCATTGTCCAAACCGAATAAATTTAACATAATCATCTTGTAAGTATTTGGGGTTACGTTCCCCTAATGGTACACCATCTACATAATAATAGTCTTTTACTAATCCTGAGATCCATGCACTGTTATTCGCAGAATGTCCCGAATAAGGGGGATTACCTATGACTATCATCACTGGAAAATCTCGCTTAATTGCTGCGGCTTCATTGGCTTCTTGGGCGACATATTGACCAAATAAAATCTCAGATTTTTTTAACGCTTCATCTAAGGTATTGGTTAAATAAATTCCTAATCGTTGTTTCTGTTGAAATTGATAACCATAATTTTGTAATTGTAACCCTAATTTTAAATGAGCGATCGCATAGGGAGCCATTAACAATTCAAATCCATATAAACGATTAAATAAATGCTCCTTAACATAATCATTCCAACTCCTTCCTAACCCCATTTCATCTAAATTTTGGTAAATTTGATTTACCACAGTATAGAGAAATGTTCCAGTTCCCGTTGCGGGATCAAGAATTTGTACCCTTGGCTGTTTTGTAGTTTTATCTTGACTATAATCAGCCAAACCTAACGCTAAATTAAACCGATTTTTTAGAATTAAATCCACTGAACGCACAATAAAAGATACCACAGGTTCAGGTGTATAATAAACCCCTCGACTTTTCCGCAAAGCAGCATCATAAGCCGCGAGAAAGGTTTCATAAAAATGTACAACCGGATCTGACTGTCGGGTAGTTTTGCCAAAATTTTCTAAAATATTCGTCATATTAACTTGGGCTAAAAGCTGCACTAAATCATCAACAGCCCAATTAATTTGAGAAAGCGCATCCGTATCAACAACCGTATTAAATAACCGCTTTAAAAACGGGTTTGTATCGGGAATATATAACCCGGCTGTGCGTCGTTCAAACGCATAGTTTTGAGAGTTTTGAGCATGACTAACCCTAGCTGTAAATAAACCATAGGCGACAGTTTGAGCATACATATCCGCAAAAGTAGATTGTTCTAAATTCGGTAATAAAACCTCTTGAAATCCCTTTTTTAGTTGATGCAGTTGTCCGGTTTCTGTTTCTAGTTTTAAGGCTTCTATGACTGCATAACGAATGGCTTTTGTCAATCTTGCCATCTGTTTTGCTAAATCTTCAGGGTTATTAATTATTTCGCCCTGATAGTTCAGAAACCCTTGTATTAATTGATTAGTCTGTTCAGGATCAATGAATTGAATCTGATGATTAACTTGTTCTCCTAAAAGGGTTTTTAACCGTAATTTTCCGTTAACATACCAATGAAATTCTAAATAATTGGTTAAAATTAAATTAGCCCCAATATGGGATTCTCGATAACGTTCTAACTGTTCTGTTTTTTCAACGGTTGATAAATCAATTCCGATATCTTTCGCTTCTACATATCCAATTAATAACTCGCGTTTTCTTACGGTAAAATCAGGTATTCCGGCTTTATTTCCTTTTTCCTCAATACTGGCTTCAATCTGTTTTGAGGGATGATCTAATAAGGTTTTTAAAGCGGGGTAATGAGTGCGTTCACTCCCTCGTTGTAAATTTTTTTGAAGCGATCGCAAATAAACTTCAAAATTCATGCTGATCATTCCTTAAAACAGATTGTCTTGATGAGTATTATAGGTTAAAATTGCTTGAAGTTGGCGATCTAAATTGTGCTATTTTCGATTAATATAATCGGATCAGGTTCAAGATAAAGTGCGATGGCTTCGGTGATATTTTCTAAAGCTTCTGCTTCTATTTCACCTGCGGAAATACAACCGGGTAACTTTGGACACCAAACAGCCAATTCTCCAGTTTCCGGGTCAGATTTTAAAATAACAGGCCATTTCATCAGGTTTTCTCCTGGGGATATTTAACCCTCAAAGATGTTGAGTTCAATCAATTGTTTAACTCATTGTTCTTATCAATTTCTCATCATTTTCTCATCAATTTCTTATTTTTGAAGAAGAATGAATGAGCATGGGGTAAGGTAATAGCCCCAACTAGAAAAATTACAAAACTGTAATCTAAACAACATTGTTGCTGTAATTTCCACAACCGTTAATAGTAAACAAGATAAGTTGTGAGTTAAACCTAAGCCAGACCCTTAATATAGTAATCCCTTAATTCAGGATTCTATTAGAGTCATCCTCATCCAAAAATGTAACGAACAACTTAAATTAAACACTTAATTAAGAGAGATTTTATTATGGCTACCAGCACAGAATTACCCATTCTCGAAAATCCCGAAAGCTTTCCAAGTGGGGTAAATAGCCTCAATAATCAAGAAACGAATTTACAAGGGAATAATCCGCCTTTTTCTTCTAATCAAGGAACGAATTTACAAGGGAATAATCCGCCTTTTCCTCCTAATCAAGAAACGAATTTACAAGGGAATAATCCGCCTTTTCCTCCTAATCAAGAAACGAATTTACAAGGGAATAATCCGCCTTTTTCTTCTAATCAAGGAACGAATTTACAAGGGAATAATCCGCCTTTTCCTCCTAATCAAGAAACGAATTTACAAGGGAATAATCCGCCTTTTCCTCCTAATCAAGGAACGAATTTACAAGGGAATAATCCGCCTTTTTCTCCTAATCAAGGAACGAATTCACAAGGGAATAATTCTTTATTACCTGGGAATGAAGATGATAGTTTAACGGGAACTACTGGGAATGATTATTTAACAGGTTATCGTGGAAATGATACGCTTTTAGGTGACGCAGGAGACGATGTAATCCTAGGAGGACGAGGACGTGATTCCTTAACGGGTGGCGACGGTAATGATTTGTTAGATGGGGGTGGGGGTCAAGATACTTTGATTGGTGGCGGTGGTACAGATACCTTTGTATTGACTGGGAAATTTAGTCCGCCTAACGCTGATTTAGCAGATATTATTATGGATTTTGAACCGGGAACCGATCATATTTTGCTAAAAGGGATTGCAGATATTTCTAATGTCACGATTACTCAAGGTACGGGTCTTTATGCTAATGATACAATCGTAAATATTGCGGATACAGGACAAGTTTTAGCGGTCTTCAAAGGGATCACATCTACAAATCTTAATCTTTCCGATTTTACTCTGGGTTAACAGCATTTTGTTCTAATCCTCACGTCTATTTTAACATTTTCCCCCTGTTGAAAAAAAGGGAGAAAATGTTATTTTAAAATAAAGTCAGATCGTCAACACCATCTATTCTTTAACTAATTGTTGCACAAAATCTTGATGGGACTGACTTGCCAAACCTTGTTGCAAAACCTCTAAAACTTTGGCTAAATTTCCCGCTAATAAAGCTGCTTTATCTAACCATAAACCGGGGAAAACTTGCGAATAAATGATACCGTTGCTATCAGGTTCCAGTTTAATATATTCTCCGGCATTTAACCTAAACCAATCCAATTCACTATCATAAATTCGCCAGACTAAATATTCTTGTACCCCGTTACGACGGTAAACGTTAAGTTTTTGATGTAAATCTATTGAGGCAGTAGAAGCAGCAATTTCTACAATTAATTCTGGCGCACCTTCGACATAATCATCTTCGCTAATCGTCGATTGTCCACCCTGTTCTATTCTTAATAAAGCATCGGGTTGTGGTTCGTTATCGGCATCAAGGCGCACAGTGGCATTATCCAGTGTTTCTACTCCTGGTGTAGCTGCTTCGTAAGCAATTAACCAACCTATAATCCAAGAATGAGGTTTACTGTGTTTTTTTGCTCTAACTGGAGATGCCATATAAACAATTCCTTCGATTAATTCTGCCTTTTTTACTTCAGGCATTGCTTGATAACGGCGTTCAAATTGGATACGAGTTAGTTTGTCGCCGTTTTCTAATGGCGGAATTGTTGCCGGAGGAGAAACAGTAGAAGCGATCATGGTTTTTCCAGAAGCGACTTATCATTTATTATAGATTAATTTTGTGATCAAAAGGGCGATCGCAAATTGATCGAGTCTGCGATGAGTGCTAACGGGCTCCGAAGATAGCCAACGCCATCTATTCTTTAACTAATTGTTGTACAAAGTCTTGATGGGCTTGACTTGCCAATCCTTGTTGCAATCCTTCTAAAACCTTGGCTAAATTTCCCGCTAATAAAGCCGCTTTATCTAACCATAAACCGGGGAAAACTTGCGAATAAATGATACCGTTGCTATCAGGTTCCAGTTTAATATATTCTCCGGCATTTAATCTAAACCAATCCAATTCACTATCATAAATTCGCCAGACTAAATATTCTTGTACCCCGTTACGACGGTAAACGTTAAGTTTTTGATGTAAATCTATTGAGGCAGTAGAAGCAGCAATTTCTACAATTAATTCTGGCGCACCTTCGACATAATCATCTTCGCTAATCGTCGATTGTCCACCCTGTTCTATTCTTAATAAAGCATCGGGTTGCGGTTCATTATCGGCATCAAGGCGCACAGTGGCATTATCCAGTGTTTCTACTCCTGGTGTAGCTGCTTCATAGGTTCCTAACCAAGTGACAATGTGAGAATGAGGTTTACTGTGTTTTTTTGCTCTGACTGGAGATGCCATATAAACAATTCCTTCGATTAATTCTGCCTTTTTGATTTCAGGCATTGCTTGATAACGGCGTTCAAATTGGATACGAGTTAGTTTGTCGCCGTTTTCTAATGGCGGAATTGTTGCCGGAGGAGAAACAGTAGAAGCGATCATGGTTTTTCCAGAAGCGACTTATAATTTATTATAGATTAATTTTGTGATTAAAATGGCGATCGCAAATTGATCGGGTGTGCGATGAGTGCTAACGCGCTCCAAAGATTGCCAACGCCATCTATTCTTTAACTAATTGTTGCACAAAATCTTGATGTGCTTGACTTGCCAAACCTTGTTGCAAAACCTCTAAAACCTTGGCTAAATTTCCCGCTAATAAAGCTGCTTTATCTAACCCTAAACCGGGGAAAACTTGCGAATAAATGATACCGTTGCTATCAGGTTCTAGTTTAATATATTCTCCAGCATTTAACCTAAACCAATCAAATTCATGATCATCAACTCGCCAAACTAAGTATTCTTGTACTTGATTTCGACGATAAACTTTCAATTTTTGGTTAACATCAATTGACACAGTGCTGGCAGCAATTTCTACGATTAATTCTGGTGCACCTTCGACATAGCCATCCTGACTAATCCTAGATTGTCCGCCAACTTCAATTCTTAGTAGTGCATCAGGTTGAGGTTCATTATCCAAATCGAGACGTACTGTAGCATTATCCCCCAATTCAATTCCTGGTGTACCCGACCAATAGTATCCTAACCATGTCATGATTCGAGCGTGAGGATTGCCATGATTAGTGATTCGCAAAGGCGATGCCATATAAACGACTCCTTCAATTAATTCTGCCTTTTTCTGATGAGGCATAGCAGAATAACGACGCTCAAATTCAGCACGGGTTAGTTGATCTCCGTTTTCTAAAGGAGGAATCGTTAATTTAGGAGAAATTGTTGTTGATATCATGTTTGATTTTTCTCCCGAATTAGACAATAATTATACTCTTAAATGATACCAAATCTAACTTTAGTTTTCTTCGGCTTTGTTTGTCAAGGGGAAATAACAAAGTATCAGAACAATGTTAAGCAACCAACAATTAGAGCTTCTCAATGATAGGGGTACTTGATATCAGGACTCGGTTTCGACCCATTTCCTTAGCTTGGTATAGGGCGGCATCAGCGGCTGAATAAAGCGCTTGTAATTTAGCACCATCCTGAGAATACTCGGCGACTCCAGCGCTGAATGTGACTTGAAAGGTTTGATGATTCACACCCATAAACTTCTGCTGACCCCAGATATTCAAAAATTCATTCAGCCGTTTTGCACCCTGCTCTCGCGTCATACCATATAAACCTAGAACAAATTCCTCGCCACCCCAACGAGCGAGGATATCTTCAGACCGAAAGAACTGCTTTAAGTGCCTTCCGAATTGGCATAGGATTCTATCTCCCACCTCATGACCGTGTAGATCATTGACTTGTTTGAAGTGGTCTAAGTCCAGAATCATAAAACACAACGGTTGATTTTGGCGCTGTGCCAAACGGATTAATCGCTCTAAATCCAAAATAGACTTATGCCGAGTTGCTGTACCTGTGAGTTCATCAATTTCTGCAAATCTCTTAAGAATTCGGGTTCGTTCCAGACGATTTAAAATGCGGGCAATCAATTCAGGCCCAATAATGGGTTTCTGCACATAGTCATCTGCACCGACAGCGAACACCTGATGGATGATTTCTGGATTATGATGAGCAGATAGAAACAGCACAGGCAACTCGCGCCAGCGTGGATCACCGCGAATGACTTGACACAGTTCAATGCCACTAAAACCGGGCATCTCGATATCTAAAATTAGTAAATCGGGTACAGAGAATCCGAGAGTTTGCTCAAATTCCTGGGGGTCTGCTAAGGTTTTGACCTGAAAGCCCCAAGGTGCTAAGAGACTTGATAACGCCGCTAGTACCTGATAATCATCATCGACAATCAGGATTTTGGCTTCCGGTTTCTGGGGGCGGTTGAGTTCGTAACTAACGGCTTTGAGAATTTCTTCTGGACTAATAGGTTTTTCTAAACAGACATTTCCGCCCAAACGGGCAACTTCTACTCGAACGCCTAACTCATTTTGGGTCGTCAGCACTAACACAGGAATTTGGGGGTGGTGTTGCGCCAATTCAGCGAGTAGGGTCATTCCATTTTCTGGAGTCTGGGGAAAAGTGAGGTCAAGAAGAATGACATCCGGTAGATGGGATGCAATGGATCTTCTTGCTGTTGTTAAGTCTGTTGTCACTTCCACCTGAAAACCCCAAATGAGTGCTTTCCGTTGGATCTGTTGAGTCAGTTCTGTATCACCATCAACAACCAACAACCGACCCGACCCCACCTTAAAATCGGAAGCCAGGGCCATTGTCGATGGCTTGCTGTCTACAATTTGTTTGAGATGCCCAACCCATTCTTCGAGTTGTCGCGCCTCATTTTCACCCAATGACTCTAAGCGAAGCAACTGTTCAATCTGTCGCGCGACTTCTGAACCTTTTGGTAAGCCCAATGAACCCAGTGAGCCAATCAAACGATGTGCTTCCCCTTGAACAGAAGCTCGCAGTTCCTCAGCCAGACTCCCGGCCGAGAGTTGGGCAATGGCTTGCTCGAACACCGCCATCCGCAGATCAAAACCTTCTTTGAAGTTGTCCCAGACTTGTTGCATGACAGCCTGAACTTCGGCTTGAGCTTGCCACTGGTCTGCTGAAGCCACAGGTACTGGAGTGGATAGGGTTCCTACGGGTTCTATTTTTTCTTGTGCCGTCTTTGCGGAGGGAACTTCTTCCGGTAGAGCTTTTAGCCGATAACCTAATCCGTACACCGTCTCAATCAGATTGATCGTCATTCCGCCTCCTTTGAGCTTTTGTCGCAACCCTTTGATTTGGGTGGAGACGGCATCTTCTTGGGGGAATTCCCCGCTTGGCCAGATGTGATCTAAAATCGCACTGCGACTGAAAATCCGTCGAGGATTGCGGAGGAAAAGCTCTAAAATACCATATTCTTTTGGGGTTAGGTGTAACAGTTGTCCGTCATAGGTCACTTGGCAAGCTTCTGGCTGAAGTTGAAGTTTTTCCCAGGTCAATACCGGAGGTAAGGTTGAACTGCCTCGTCGCAGTAAGGCTTGAATTCGAGCGATTAATTCAGGGAGTTCGTAGGGCTTGATCACATAATCATCGGCTCCGGCTTCTAAACCCATGACCCGATCACTACTATTTTCCTTTGCACTTAATAGTAAAATGGGTATTTGTGACCCGTGCGATCGCAATTGGCGACACAGATTAATTCCATCTAAATTCGGAAGCATAATATCGAGGATGAGGAGATCATAGGGGATAGCTTGAGCTAGTTCCAAACCCATTTGACCATCTGTTGCTATCTCAACCGTGTAATGGTGAGTCGTGAGTTCTTGTGCTAGGATATTCGCTGTCATCTCGTCATCTTCTACGAGCAGAATTTTCATTAGAACTCTCTTTTTCTTCAGCAAGCTTCAAAATTTGGAATTAAGTAGGTGGTCATAATTAAAGTTAAAATACTAAATGCTGTAAGTCCTTCAGGATAAGGGTTTTAGCTTTCGGTTTTTTGACGTTATTTATTCCCGCCTACTTATCTTAAGGTTAAAATTTTTGCCTCAAGGAACTCACTTGAGTTAAGCCGCTGGAGTTCCTCACATTGACAGTTGTTTTTAAGTTAGCTACAAGGCTGTCATAATTGGGCATTTCCAGATAACAGTGACGACAAAACCAGTGAATTTCTGTTGCACGAATGTGCCGAAGTAAAGTATCAGAGCAGCAAGGACAAGTTGAAAATAACATTTTTTAATCTCCATTTCTAAATGAGGTTTATTAATCTATTGTTTGTTTAACTTACTTTCCGGTAATTGCGAAAATTCTGATTATTATTGGGTTGAATGTCACAGTTAGTTTGGTTAAAAGCACCCAAAATATCACGGATGCCTAAATGAATATAATATTCGATATCTAAGAACCGTTGACTTGAATAGGGAATCGATAATTTTGTCTGTTCAAAGTCTTCTGTTTTGTCTACTACAACGTATTTATTAGGAACACGATTCAGAACATAAGCAACTAATTCTTGACGTAAGCGATTAGCCGAGAAAGTTTCCTGATGGAGAAACTTAGGATAGGTTTCTAAAATGTTGTCAATCTCCTCAATGACGAAAGGTAAAGTCAGATTGAGTAGTTTATGTTCCATTGTTTACTCCTTAAAAAATTTAATCGGTAATAGATGCAAAATTTGCATAACCCTTTTCTGCGAAGAAAGGGCGCGGAGGCTGTAACGCTTAAAAGATTAAAAAACAAATTTGAGGGAAATTTGAGGATTTTTTTCTCAAGTTATTTTTCAAGGCTATAAAATCCTTTAGATTTAAGTTCAGCAAGGATTACAGGCTTGTGAATAAGGGTGTAATTGTAATAATTAGCAAATTTATGAAACTTTTCTTTACAAACTTTTGAGGATCAAGATGTTATCTGAAATCCCATTATAGATGCTACAGATGATCCCCCCTAACCCCGAGAGGTCTCAGAGAAATTTGCCTTGAGAACGAAACAGCCCTGGTTCCCTAGTGCTATAGATTCCAGCCGAGAGTATTGGCAATTTGGGGTACTAGAGTGAGAGAATCAAAGGGTTTAGCGATCGCACCTTTCACACCCAACGCTTGAAACCGATAGGGTTCAGTCAAACTGCGTCTTGCCGTTAAAAACACAACGGGGATAGGCTGAGTAATAGGATTCGCTTGTAGCTGTTGCAATACAGCTAAACCATCCATATTAGGCATCATCACATCCAGTAGAATCGCATCAGGCTTTTCTGAAACAGCCTTCACTAAACCCTCTTGACCCGAAGCTGCCAATGATACATTCCAACCCCCTAGTGTTTCCAAACATATTTTCACGATTTGTCGGATGTTGGATTCATCATCAATGAATAAAATTCGTTTAGTTTGAGTAACTATATTAATCATGCTCATTGCACCTCCTAGCATGGCCCAAGAGGCATCAGAAAAAACACTTCAATGTAGTAATTTCCCTACACCTACACCTTAAAACAACAACTTGAGGAAATTTTGAGGGAAGGGGATACTGTCTTGGCTGGCCAAGAGCATTACCATCCCAAGGTAGAAGCCACTTGATCTGCCAGGGTCAAAGGGTCAAAGGGTTTTGCAATCACTCCAGCAATACCGAGTTTGGCAAATTCCTTTAAGTCGGTGGACTGCACTTTCGCAGTGAAAAAAATGACTGGAATTGTTGAAGTCGCTGAGTTCTCCTGCAACACTTGGAATACCGTGAGTCCGTCCATGTCAGGCATCATCACATCGAGTAAGATTGCATCCGGGTGTTGAGTTTGGGCGATCTCTAGTCCTTCTTGAGCGGATAAAGCCGTTAGCGTCTCCCAACCCCCTAGATTTTGCAGACAAGCCTGAATGATGATGCAGAGGTTAAGTTCGTCATCAATGACCAGAATCCGTTTCGGTTTTAGCATCAGTCTATGTCCTAACTACCTTAGCGACTGCTATAACATTGATTTCATAGTTAATCAAGGTGTTTTGGCAAAGTGAAATAAAAATTACTGCCCGCTCCCACAACACTTTCTACCCAAATTCTGCCTCCGTGTTGTTGTACGATGCTTTTACAGATTGCCAAACCTAAACCTGTTCCTCGCTTTTGTCGGGAGCCCGAAGCATCGACTTGTTGAAAGCGTCCAAAAATCGTTTCTAATTTATCTGCTGGAATACCACGCCCTTGATCTTGAATTTGAAATAAAACTTGATCCGCTTGGTCTTGAACCCTGAGCGTAACGGTTGCCTTGGCAGGCGAAAATTTAATCGCATTACTAACTAAATTAACAAGGGTTTGAATTATCCGATCTCGATCCACAAAAACCTGAACAGAAGTCGGTTCAATAGATAGCATGATCTGATTTTCTACAGCTAAAGGTTGCAGGGTTTCCACACATTGTTGCAGAAGCACTCCTGTATCACACCACTGCTGATTTAGTTTAACTTTCTGTGCCTCAAGTCGCTCTAAATCCAGAATATCATTGACCAAACGGACTAAACGTTCTGTATCGTGAACGGCGATATCTAACATTTGTTGAGTCGCATCTGGCTGGTTGTTGAAGACTCCCGCAGCCAGTAACCCCAGAGAACCCCGAATTGAAGCCAGGGGTGTTCGCAATTCATGACTGACAATGGAGATAAACTCGCTTTTCATTTGTTCAATGGCTTGACGTTCAGTGATATCCTCTACTGTGCCCACATAGCCCATTAATTCATTGGAAACCGACAAAATCGGCGCTGACCGCACTTGGGTAAAACGAATGATGCCATCTTTGTGGACATAACGAACTTTACCCGAAAATTCCTGCCCTTGGGACACTGCTTTTGACCACTCAGTCGTAACTGTCTCTCGGTCTTCAGGATGGAGAAACTTGACCCAACCCGCTCTCAACGCCTCATCAAAGGTGCAGTCACAAATCAGTTGATAGCGTGGATTGGTATAAATACATTGTCCGTGAATATCGGTCATAAAAATGCCGATAGGCGAAGACTCACTCAGAGAACGGAAATTAGCCTCACTTTGCCGGAGTTCTTTTTCGGCTTGCTGGCGAACTGCTTCGAGGTGTTTAGCTATGGTGATGTCTTGTTGAACAACGACCAGCACATCGCCATATTCAGAATGCTTAAATACAGAAGCTGTTGCCCTACACCAAAATGGAGTTCCATCTTTCTTAATATTATGAACTTCATAAGTCGCTTCACCGTTTTGTAAAATAGCAGAAATAATCACTTCAGTAACATCTTCAGCCGTTACCTCTTCCGTTGCATAGTTAACAATGGAAACGGACTGACCGTTGAGTTCACCCGTCTCATAGCCAAACATCTGCTCAAATTTAGGATTGGCATAGACAATGACCTGATTATCGACTTTGATTAAGCAAATGCTTTCTGCCATATTGCGAGTGATGACAGCCTGAAGATCTAGCATTTGTTGATCCCGTTTGCGATCGCCAATATCTAACAATACGCCGAGTGATCGCACAGGTTGCCCCGATTCATTGTAGATGGCTTTACCACGCGGCATTACCCAATGAACAGAACCATCAGGATGAATCAGTCGATATTCAATAGAGAAATCCGTATGATTTTTAATCGATTCTAAAAACTGTTGTTCAACCCAATCTACATCATCAGGATGAACGATACTGCGGCTAAGTTCATAGCTGGGCTCAATGCTATCGGGGACTAAACCGTGTAGCGTGAACAGATTATCATTCCAGATCAGTTTTCCGCTAGGGAGGTGAAAATCCCAAAAACCGATATGAGTTAAATCTAAAGCGAGTCGGCGGCGTTCTTCGCTCCCTTGTAAGGCTGTTAATGCTTCCTCTAGGTGTTGATTTACCTCAGAGAGTTCTGTTGTTCGCTCCGCTACCCGTGCTTCGAGTTCAGTATTGATTTGCTTACGCTCATCAATTGCCATCACGGTTCCCGTCATGCGGACAGGCTGCCCAGATTCATCATAAAATCCTTGTCCTCGTCCCTCAATCCAGTGAATGCTGCCATCGGGCCAAATGACACGATATTCATGTTGATGGGGAACCCGTTCTTTTAAAGAACGCTCTATCACCTGATTGAATTTCTCATGATCCTGTGGATGGAGACAAGCCTTAAAGGTTTCGTATCGCCCATCAAAGGTTCCAACCGTCAAGCCCAATAACCGTTCATGTTCTGGCGACCAATAAATTTCGCCCGTTAAGATATTCCAGTCCCACAGCCCCATTTGAGCCGCAGATAGCACCATTCGGAGTTGTTCGGCACTTTTCTCTAAAAGTTGTTGACTCAGTTGCTCAATCCTGCGCTTGCTGTTTTTCAGACTGTGGCTCAACAGATGAATCACAACTGCAACGAGGCTAAAGCTTGCCAGTCGAATGAAATCACTGATCGTGAGTGTTGTGAATTGCCCCAGAGGTGGAACAAAAAAGATATTGACTGCCAGTGTTGAGAGGAAAATTGCCACTAATCCAGGCTTTAGTCCACCATACCAAGTGGAAACGGTGATGGCAACAAAGAAAAACACACTCACCGATTGAGTTAGAAACGTCTCAAGGTTGAGGGTTAGAAGTAAGGCGATCGCAGTCGAGCCAACAGCAACGGCATAGGGTAAAAATCGTTGATAAAATTTGATCACTCTATCTTTTACCCCCTGCGTCATTTGTCAACTATATGAATTGTATAAAATAGTCAGCCCAATTATTAATCCCAAAAAATACTGTGATTTCCAGTTCGGGGCGAGGTTCCCTCGCCCCTACGATCAATATTATTCTACAGTTACAGACTTGGCTAAATTTCGAGGTTGATCCACATCTAATCCTCGCCGTGCTGCAATATGATAAGCTAATAATTGCAGGGGAATTACGGTTAAAATCGGGGATAATATTTCATCAACACAAGGAACCCCTAAAACATCATTAAAGGTTTCCTTCGCTTCCGGTTCTTCTTTGGGCATTACCCCAATTAAACGAGCATCTCGTGCCTTGGCTTCTTGAGCATTAGAAATGACTTTTTCATAGACACTTCCGGGCATTGCGATCGCTACAACGGGCACTTTTTCATCTAATAAAGCAATGGGGCCATGTTTCATTTCTCCGGCGGGATATCCTTCAGCATGAATATAACTAATTTCCTTTAATTTTAACGCCCCTTCTAACGCGATCGGAAAATTAATTCCTCGCCCTAAAAAGATAAAATCATGAGTTTCATTAAAATCATGGGCTAACTCCTCAATATGTTTTTCTTGATCCTGTAGTAACTGTTCCATTTGAGCCGGAATTTGTCGCAAATCTTTGAGAATTTCTAACAACCGAGATTGCGGTAACGTTTGACGATGCCAAGCTATATCTAAGGCTAATAAATAAAAGGCGATTAATTGAGCCATAAAGGTTTTTGTCGCTGCTACCCCAATTTCTATTCCGGCTCTGGTATCAATAATATGGGGAACTAATTGAGCTAAAGAACTTTCGGGACGGTTTGTAATTCCTAATAGTTTTGCTGCGTATTCAGGGCGCGCATTAACTCGCCGATGCTGTTCCATCGCTAGAGAAGCTAGGGTATCAGCCGTTTCTCCTGACTGTGTAACCCCAATGGTGATTGTATTTGGTCTGAGGGGAGTGGGTGCATAACGCGCTTCTGAAGCATATTGTACAATAGTAGGAATACCTGCTAATTGTTCTAGTAAATATTTACCAACTAAACTGGCGTGCCAACTGGTTCCACAGGCTAAAATTTCAATTTGTTCTAAATCTTGATACCAGCTAGAAGGAATACTTAAATGGATGGGTGAGGGTGTTTTTTTCTCAGAAGATTTTTTAGCGGATTTTTCTAAGGTTTTTTCAAGATCTCCTTCCCATTCCTGATCTAAATAAGCTTGTAAACAATCCCGAACAACTCCGGGTTGTTCATGGATTTCTTTGAGCATGAAATGTTTGAAAACGTGCTTTTCAACTAAAGTAGGACTCCAATTGAGAATCCGAGGAACTTTATGCAAACGTTCTCCAGCAAACGTATAAATTTCCACACCCAAATGGGTTAAACGAGCAATTTCACCATTTTCTAAACTTAAAACGGCTTGGGTATAAGGAACTAAAGCGGGAGTATCGGAGGCACAGAAAAATTCCCCTTGACCTAACCCAATGGATAAGGGAGCTTGTTGACGGGCAACAATTAATTCATTAGGATAATCTGCACATAAAACGGCAATGGCAAAGGCTCCTTCTAAACGATTAACCGCTTTAATAACAGCATCTAAAAAAGTGATTTTTTCTGAATTTTTAGCTGTTAAAATATCAGCAATTAAATGAGGGATTACTTCTGTATCCGTATCCGATTTAAACTCATAGCCTTTAGCTTTTAATTCTTCTCGTAATTCTCGATAATTTTCGACAATTCCATTCTGAACTACCGCCACTCGTCCTTTATGATCCAGGTGAGGATGGGCGTTTCGTTCTTCGGGTTTGCCATGGGTCGCCCAGCGTGTATGACCAATACCAATACTAGAAGGCATTTCAATCTGGGCTAATTTTTCCCGCAGATTATAGAGTTTTCCTTTGGCGCGGACAGAATGGATATTTCCTTCCCAAATCGTCGCTAAACCCGCAGAATCATAACCCCGATACTCCAGTTTTTCTAATCCTGCGATTAAAATCTCACTGGCGACTTGAGTTCCAATATAACCTACAATTCCACACATAACTTCACAACTCCTACTTTAATTGCCTTGATCTTACAATTGGGAACTATTCTATTCCGGTGGCCGATCAAGAAGCTATAGAACGTAACCCACCATTTCACCCTATTGAGTTCCAGTGCGTCAGTCCTGGTACTATATTGACGACGCAGACATTAGGGAAATCCAGTGGAGCCAAATTTTCAACCTCTCAATCCTGATAATCCAGGGGTACGGGAAGTCATGCAATATATGTTGTCACGTCGTCAGTTTTTTGTGTTAGGGACTGGCTCTTTTGTGACAACACTGATGCTTTCAAGTGTAACAGGGGAAGCTGAATCTGCCCCAAATACCGATGTTTATTCTGCAAGCAATTCAATTAAAAGTGAGGTAAAAACGATGGATATTCAGCCCACTAATCCTGACTATTTTATTCCCAATCGATTTCAAGGAAAAACAATTTTAATTACAGGTGCGGCGACGGGAATAGGATCGGCTACGGCCATTAGAGCCGCCCGTGAGGGTGCTAATGTGGTGGGAGTTGACCGCAAGGAAAAAGAACTCAATCAGACCATTAGCAAGATTAAAGGGGAAGGACATAATGCGATCGCAATTGTTGGGAATGTTGTAGAAACAGCATTGTGCGATCGTATGGTAACAGAAGCGGTGAACGTCTTTGGCGGTATCAATTTGGCGCTGAATGCGGCGGGAGTCATGGATGGAGGAGATCCGGCTCAACCCCTGAATTTTGAAGGTCAACGCAATTTATTGCCTAATTCAATTCATCTGGCTACTGATGAATATTGGGATGCTGTGGTAGCAACGAATACAACGGGTGTATTTAAGTCGATGCGCTCAGAATTGCGACAGATGGTAGAACAAGGTAAAGGGGGAGCTATTGTTAATATTGGTTCAATCGCAGGCTTAACCGGATTAGCCGGAAATCCAGCCTATGTTGCGAGTAAACACGGAGTTACAGGTTTAACGCGAAATGCAGCCCTAGATTATGCCCCTTACGGGATTCGTATCAACTCAGTTAATATGGCGGCCACAGATACACCAATGGTAGCCAGAGCGGGTGAATTTGTGCAAGCCAGCAAAAAATCTGGAGAGGGTAGCTCTATGGGTGGACTCAAACTCCAGAGCATTTTGTCTGCTGTTGATTCTAAAAATCGTTCGGCTACGGTTTGGGAACAAGGGGCAATTATTCTGTTTCTTTTGTCTCCAGATGCTTCTAATTTAACGGGTTGTACTTATGCAACGGATGGAGGTTGGACGGCTTACTAAAGAGAAGAGATTTCGACGGAGTGTAATAGCCTAGCTACCAAAATTATATAATATGAAATCCTTAAGCATTTGCTATCAATAATAAATGGGGTAACTCATCACTTTTGAATATCTCCTATTTCCTATTTTATTGTCCCCTCTGTTCCCTTTTCCCTCTAGTATTAATTTAAGGATTTCATATCAGAATTAACGGCTTACAACAACCCAATTTATAAAGTAACTGCAATTTTATTGTGTTGTTGACGATAGCGATAATAAGCCGCACAAGCACCTTCAGAAGAAACCATCGGCGCCCCTAACGGATGTTCAGGAGTGCAACGGGTTCCAAAAGCAGAACATTGATGGGGTTTTTTAATGCCTTGTAAAATTTCTCCACTAATACACTCACTACAGGGAGAAGAAACGGGAGTTAATTGTTGCGAATTAAATCGTTTTTGAGCATCAAAATTAATATATTTCTGTTTAATTCCTAACCCACTTTGGGAAATTTCTCCCAAACCTCGCCATTGACGGGGGACAATTTCAAAGATTTCCTGAATAATGGTTTTAGCGGTTTCATTTCCTTCTCGACGCACGGAACGATTATATTGATTTTCGAGTTTATATTCACCGTTTTCTAACTGTTGAATACAGAAATAAATCCCTTGTAAAATATCAACAGGTTCAAACCCTGTTACTACAATAGGAATTTGATATTTTTCAACAATAGGTTCATATTCGGTATATCCCATAATGGTGCAAACATGACCCGCCGCTAAGAACCCTTGAACTTGACAATTAGGACTGGATAAAATAGCTTCCATCGCTGGAGGAACAAGCACATGGGAAACTAACAGGGAGAAATTCTTAATGTTTTGTTGATACGCTTGATAAACTGCCATTGCGGTTGTTGGGGCGGTGGTTTCAAAACCAACGGCGAAGAAAATTACCTGTTTTGTCGGGTTTTGTTGGGCAATTTTTAAACAGTCTAAGGGGTTATAAACGATTCTAACATCTGCCCCGGTTGCTTTAATACTTAAGAGGTCTTTTTCACTCCCTGGAACCCGTAACATATCGCCAAAGGAACAGAGAATAATATTAGGTAAAGAAGCGAGAGCAATGGCTTGATCAATAATATTAATATCCGTCACACAAACGGGACAACCAGGGCCATGAATTAAGGTAATTGCTGAGGGTAATAACTCATCAATTCCATATTTAACAATGGAGTGGGTTTGTCCGCCACAAATTTCCATAATTGTCCAGGGTTTTGTGGTTATAGATGCGATCGCTTTTGCATAATCCTGAGCTAATTTAGCATCCCGATATTCATCAACAAATTTCATAATATTTTTATAATAAATGGCTGAATTATAACTATATTATAATGACATTTTTAAATATTTGCTACTAATGAGCAATGGGGGAAATGGATAGGAAATAGGAAACAGGCAAGATGCCTGTTCCACTTCTCTCTTCCCTATTCCTTCTTTAACACTAAACTAAACTATGACCCAGTTTATAAGAGGTAATTGTTTTCATGTATTGAGCGCGTTCGTAGGCAGATTCATCATCACAATGGAGTTGAGACATAGAACCCTGCATTTGTTTCACGGACTCATATTCGTGTTCTTCCATCCAGTGTTTCATTTCATCTTCCATGACTTTAATATAATTAAACCCATGTCGAAGTAATGCAGAACAAACTTGAGTCACTTTTGCACCAGCCATTAACATTTTAATGGCATCATGACCTCGTTGAACGCCACTACTACAAGCTAAATCAGCGTTAATTCGACCATATAAAATTGCAATCCAACGCATGGGTAAACGCATATCATGGGGACTGCTTAAAACCGAACCCGGTTCAACAATTAATTCCTCTGGGTTAATATCAGGTTGTAGGAAACGATTAAATAACACTAAACCATCAGCCCCAGCATCGCAAAATTGTTTAGCCATATTCGCCATATTGCTAAAATAAGGGCTAACTTTTAACGCAACAGGAATACTAACTTCTGCTTTAACTTCTCGCAAAGTATTCAGATAGTTTTGCTCGACTTGTTCTCCGGTTAAATCAAAGTCTGTAGGAACATAATAAACGTTTAATTCAATTGCATCAGCCCCCGCTTGTTGCATCAATTGAGCATATTCCACCCAACCTCCAGAAGAAAAGCCGTTTAAACTCGCAATAATCGGAATATTCGTGCATTCTTTGGCTTGGCGAATATGTTCTAAATACAGTTCTGGCCCGACGTGATATTCATCGGGTTCTGGAAAATAACTTAAGGCTTCTGCAAAGCTATTGGTTCCATATTCTAAATGATGGTGCAGTTCAAATTTTTCTCGGAGTAATTGTTCCTCAAATAAGGAATGTAAAACCACCGCCGCCGCCCCAGCATCTTCTAGGCGCTTAACATTATCAATATCTTCTGAAAGGGGTGCCGCCGCAGAAGGAACGATGGGAGTCCGTAAATTTAAGCCGAGATATGTTGTTGATAAATCCATTGTTTTTTCGTCCTCGGTTTTAGATGATTTTTTCTGGAGGAGATCCCCCTAAATCCCCCTTAAAAAGGGGGACTTTGAAGATCTATATTTCTCCTCAAAAAGGGAAACTTTTAACATCCGGTTTGCACCTTTTTAAGGGAAACTTTTAACATCCGGTTCCCCCCTTTTTAAGGGGCTAGGGGGGATCTAACAGTTAGTGAGAAACCGGGTTTCTTTTCCTAGATTGTGATGATAACTAACAGTTAGTGAGAAACCCGGTTTCTAGTTTATACAGGGGTTGTTTCAGGGGGTTTTGTTTCAGAGGGTGGGGTCGATTTTGCCTCTGAATGACCGTTAGAATGCCCGTTATGCTCCTTAGTTTCTAAAGAACGAGCGGCCATGTATTCATACAGTTTCCAACGGGTACTAACGTCTTGTTGGGCTTCTTGTAATAACCGTTTGGCGTCTGCTGGTTTGCTCTTGGTCAGCATTTTGAAACGGTTCTCCGCATACATCGAAGGTTCAACGGTTTTCTTCGGTGATTTAGAATCTAAAATTAACGGGTTTTTGCCTTGTTCTTTCAAGTCGGGGTTATAACGATACAGCAACCAACGACCGCTTTCCACCACTTCTTTTTGATGGCTCATTCCCGTTGCCATATTAATCCCGTGAGCAATACAGTGAGAATAGGCAATAATAATCGATGGCCCGTCATAGGCTTCCGCTTCTAAGAAGGCTTTGAGGGTATGTTCATCCCGTGCGCCCATCGCCACACTCGCTACATAAACGTTACCGTAGGTCATGGCAATTAAGCCTAAGTCTTTCTTGGGTGACGGTTTACCCCCGGCGGCAAACTTGGCAACGGCGCCGCGTGGAGTCGCTTTCGAGGACTGTCCCCCCGTGTTGGAATAAACCTCTGTATCCAACACTAAAATATTGACGTTGCGACCACTGGCGATGACATGATCTAAGCCACCGTAACCAATATCATAGGCCCAACCATCTCCCCCAATAATCCAAACGGATTTTTTAACTAAATAATCCGCTAAACTCAATAATTGTTGAGCATCGGGGGAATGATTTCCCTGTAATTTTTGTTTAAGTTCAGTAACAAGTTGCCGTTGTTCCCAAATATCCGCTTCTGATTTTTGAGAATTATTGAGAATTTGGCTAACTAGATTATCCCCAACTTCACCACCGAGTTTTTGTAACAGTTCCAAGGCAAACCCAGTGTGTTTGTCGATGGACATACGGAAGCCTAAGCCAAATTCGGCGTTATCTTCAAATAAACTATTTGCCCAAGCGGGGCCACGTCCGTCGGCGTTTTGTGTCCAAGGCGTTGTCGGTAAGTTACCGCCATAAATGGAGGAACATCCGGTGGCGTTAGCAACCATCATGCGATCGCCAAATAACTGAGTTACTAACTTGACATAGGGTGTTTCACCACAACCGCCACAAGCGCCGGAGAACTCAAATAAGGGTTCTTGCCATTGTTGTTGACGAATCATGTCTGGCCGTAATTTTAACCGATCCGGGTTGGGAATACTGAGGAAGAAATCCCAATTTTCCGCTTCTTGTTCCCGTAGGGGTAACTGAGGGGCCATGTTAATGGCTTTTTTGGACGGCATGGATTTATTTTTAGCCGGACAAACATCCACGCACACGCCACATCCGGTACAATCTTCGGGAGCGACTTGAATGGTGAATTTTTCACCGCCAAAGGCTTTATCTTTAACGTCGGTAAATTTGAAGGTTGCAGGCGCGTTTTCTAACACTGCTGCATCATAAGCTTTACCCCGAATAACCGCATGGGGACAAACCATAATACATTTGCCACACTGCACACAGACATCGGCGTCCCAAACGGGGATATCTTGGGCAATATTGCGTTTTTCCCATTTGGAGGTTCCGGTGGGATAAGTACCATCACAGGGGAGTTTACTAACAGGTAGTTCATCTCCTCGTCCGGCGATCATCATGCCTTCAACTTCTTTAACAAAGTCAGGGGCAGCTTCAGGAACGGGTAAACCTCGACGCAGTAGAGACGTGCCATGGCGCGTCTCTACTTCATAAAGATGTTCTAGGGTATCGTCAACGGCTTTTAAGTTTAAGCGAACAATTTCTGCACCTTTTTTCCCGTAGGTTTTTTCGATCGCTTTTTTAATTTGATAGATCGCTTCTTCCCGTGGCAATACTTTCGCTAAGGCAAAGAAACACACCTGCATAATGGTGTTAATGCGGTTGCCCATGCCACTTTCACGGGCGACTTGGTTGGCATTAATTACATACAGCTTGATATTTTTTCGGACGATGGTTTCTTGAATTTCTATGGGCAAATGTTCCCAAACTTCATCGGGGCCGTAGGGACTATTTAATAAGAACGTTGTGCCGTCCATTGCACATTTAAGAACGTCTAATTTTTCAATAAATGTCCATTGATGGCATCCGATAAAATTGGCTTGGCTAATTAAATAAATTGACCGGATCGGTTGTGGCCCAAACCGCAGGTGAGAAACGGTAACAGCACCGGATTTTTTAGAGTCATAAACAAAATATCCTTGGGCATAATTATCGGTTTCTTCCCCAATAATTTTAATCGAGTTTTTATTCGCGCCAACGGTTCCATCTGCACCCAAACCATAGAACATTGCCCGAACAACGTTATCGGGTTCTGTGGAGAAGTTGGGATCGTATTCTAACGAAGTTTGGCTAACATCATCATGAATGCCAATGGTAAAGTGATTTTTGGGTTTAGTTTCAGCTAAATTATCAAAAATGCCTTTAACCATTGCCGGGTTAAATTCTTTGGAAGATAAGCCATAACGACCGCCGACTAAGGATTTAAGGTTTTTAATTTTAGCTTTGAGATCCTCGTTATCTCCTAACATCACTTCTTGAACGGCCGTAACCACATCTAAATAGAGAGGTTCCCCACTAGAACCGGGTTCTTTGGTTCGATCTAAAACCGCGATCGCTTTGACGGTTTCTGGCAGTTCTGCAACTAATTGTTCTCCCTTCCAAGGACGATATAACCGAACTTTTAAAACGCCTAATTTTTCCCCTTGAGCGTTCAAATAATCGACGGTTTCATGAACGGTTTCACAACCGGAACCCATGAGAATAATCACTTTTTCGGCATCCGGTGCACCGTGATATTCAAACAGTTTATAATTCCGTCCTGTCAGTTCTCCGAATTTATCCATTGCCCGTTGTACAATTTCGGGGGTTTTATTATAAAACGGGTTAACGGTTTCTCTGGCTTGGAAATAGACATCCGGGTTTTGGGCGGTGCCTCGCAGCACGGGACGGTCGGGGGTTAACGCCCGGTTACGATGTTCATAAACGTACTGATCATCGATCATGTCTCGCATGACACTCTCATCTAACAAATCAATTTTTTGAACTTCATGAGAGGTGCGAAATCCGTCAAAAAAGTGAATAAACGGAACCCGTGCTTCTAAAGTTGCCGCTTGGGCAATTAAGGCCATATCCTGGGCTTCTTGCACCGAAGCCGAACATAAGAGAGCGAACCCCGTGGCTCTGGCGGCCATGACATCACTGTGATCCCCAAAAATCGATAACCCTTGGGCGGCCAAGGAACGAGCGGCCACTTGGATCACGGCACAGGTTAACTCTCCCGCGATTTTGTAGAGGTTGGGGAGCATTAACATTAACCCTTGGGAGGCCGTGAAGGTGGTGGTTAACGAACCTGCTTGTAAGGCTCCATGAATGGCTCCGGCTGCCCCCCCTTCGCTTTGCATTTCTACAACAGCCGGAACGGTTCCCCAGAGGTTTTTATCACCTACAGAAGCCCAGGCATCGGCCCATTCTCCCATGGGTGAGGAGGGCGTGATCGGATAAATGGCGATCACTTCACTCAAACGATAGGCAACACGGGCAACGGCTTCGTTACCATCTAGGGTTGCATAATTTTTTGTATTCATTCCTAAAATTCCTCTAGCAATAAAACTTTGATCTGAATGCCCGTTAAACCTTAAATACAGAATTGTGGTGGCAATTCACGCGCCTAACTCAATTGATGCTTCTGCTGTTTAGTTTGAGTTGGTAATTTTTCTAATTCTGTAGTTAAACGGACAAAATTCTCCTTAAGAATTACTTCAGCTTTCTCTCATTACCCCAGTAATTGTTGAATTGGGAATTTCCCAGAGTCAAATGTTGGTCAAGATTAAACTTTCCTTAAATTTTGATTAAGGATTTTGCGGTCTACTCCCTAGATTTATATTTTAGATCATCTAATAAAAAAGGGAGAAATAGGATCACTGCTTAATGTTTTTTAACTGATCGTCACCATTTGTTGTAAATCTGTTAAGGTTTGTTGTGCGGCTTGTTCATCGACAATACTCAGGGCAAAACCGACATGAACAATGACATAATCACC
Source organism: Planktothrix sp. FACHB-1365 (assembly GCF_014697575.1). Taxonomy (GTDB): domain Bacteria; phylum Cyanobacteriota; class Cyanobacteriia; order Cyanobacteriales; family Microcoleaceae; genus Planktothrix. Next base: position 48,068 of record NZ_JACJSC010000016.1, read on the forward strand.
GACTTGAACCTCTGGAACATAAGCTAGGTTGACTTCTTTGACCAGTCCGCCAAAGCTAACTTTCCCAATTTTTTCTAAGGGATCATTGCCAGAAATACTGAGCAATTGACCGGGAATCGCTAAACACATTGCTTTACCTATATTATTGTTAAATTTCTTGAAGGACAGAGGAGAGCTTGTTAGGAAATCAACACCTGTTCTGGGGGGCTGATTTTCCTTCTGTTTGGTGTGAGCCCCATCTCATGGTTCCATTATTAACTCACACTGATTAATTCTTTTTTTTATTTTAAGACTTTTTTCCAGAAGTAGGAAGTAGACTTACAATTGAGAATAGAAGTTGGAGTCAAACCCAGAATCGTCGAGATAAACAACAAAAGGGTTGTATAACCAACTCTTAACAAAGTCTACAATCCCTAAGTCCACAAACGTTATTCAATTGGTGATCATTTTGCTGAACAGAACAGAACTTTTTGCAACGGATCTGGCATTAAAAATCAGCAACAATCCATATCATGAGTAGAGAACTGAACTATGCAATTTTCTACGGTAACTGCTGCAAAAGCCGATAAACCCAAGGCTGAAACTGCTAAAGGGGGCGATAAACGATTTAAAGTCCTCGATATGACGATGAAACGGAATCAATATCGTCAGGACGCTTTAATTGAAGTGCTGCACAAAGCGCAAGAATCTTTTGGCTATTTAGAAGAAGAAGTTTTAATCTATGTGGCTCGACATTTAAAACTGCCCCTGAGTTATGTCTATGGGGTCGCCACGTTCTATCATTTATTCTCCCTCAAACCCAATGGTGCTCATACCTGCGTCGTCTGTTTGGGAACCGCTTGTTACGTCAAAGGCGGTGGGGATGTGTTAACCGCATTAGAAGCCAAAACGGGAATTAAAGCCGGGGAAACCACCCCCGATGGTCAAATTTCGATTATGACCGCCCGTTGTATTGGTGCCTGTGGTATTGCTCCGGCTGTTGTTTTTGATGGTAAAGTTGCTCCCCAAATTTCGCCAGAGGTGGCTTGCGATCGCATTGCGGAATGGGAGTAGAGAGGTTTTTAACAGGCTTTAACAGGCAAGATGCCTGTTCCACAATCACAATACAGAGCAGAGGAAACCAACAATTATGGAATATAGCGAATTATTAGAACTAGCCGAGAAGGAACAAAAAGCTCAAAAGCCGATCCGGGTTCACTGTTGTACCTCAACGGGTTGCGTGGCGGCGAACTCCTTGGGGGTGAAAACGGAAATGGAACAGGCCGTTAAAACGGCTGGACTTGAAGAGCAAGTGCAAGTGGTCGGTGTGGGTTGTATGGGCTTCTGTGGACGGGGGCCAATGGTGGAAGTCGAACCCGTCGGACTGCAATATGAAAAAGTCACCCCGGAAGAAGCGCCTTCTATTATTGAAGCCATTAATGGGGGAGAAGCCAAACCCGTCCAAGGCGATCGCCATCATCCGTTTTTCAGTCGTCAACTGTTAATTGTTCGGGAAAATAGCGGTAAAATTGACCCGGAAAAAATTGGCGAATATGTTGCCGTGGGCGGGTATCAAGCGTTATATCATGCCCTTTATGAAATGAGTCCGGCCGATGTCGTTGCCGAAATTACTAAATCAGGTTTACGGGGCAGAGGCGGCGCAGGATATCCAACCGGGTTGAAATGGGCCACCGTTGCCAAAATGCCTCCGAGTCAGAAATACGTGATCTGTAACGCCGATGAAGGCGATCCCGGTGCGTTTATGGATCGGAGTGTGCTAGAAAGTGATCCCCACCGCATCTTAGAAGGGATGGCGATCGCAGGTTATGCCGTCGGTGCAACCCAAGGGTATATTTATGTGCGGGCTGAATATCCCCTCGCCATTAGCCGTCTCCTAAAAGCCATCCAACAAGCCAAACGTCAAGGCTTTATAGGCAGTCAAATCTTTGGATCAGCCATTGATTTCCGCATTGATATCCGGGTGGGGGCGGGAGCCTTTGTTTGTGGGGAAGAAACGGCCCTGATTGCTTCCATTGATGGCGGACGTGGCACACCTCGCCCCCGTCCCCCCTATCCTGCCGTTTCTGGCTTATGGGGTTGTCCCACCTTAATTAATAACGTCGAAACCTTTGCCAATATTGCCCCCATTCTCAAAAAAGGCGCCAATTGGTTTGCTAGTATTGGTACAGAAAAGAGTAAAGGGACTAAAATTTTCTCCCTTACCGGAAAAATTCGTAATACCGGACTCATTGAAGTACCAATGGGCATTAGCCTACGGGAAATTGTCGAAGAGATGGGCGGCGGTATTGCAGGGGGCGGCAAAGTTAAAGCCGTGCAAACCGGAGGGCCATCGGGCGGTTGTATTCCCGTCGATTATTTAGATACTTCCGTTGATTACGAATCATTGGCCCAATTAGGATCGATGATGGGATCAGGAGGCATGGTGGTGATGGACGAAGACACCAGCATGGTGCAAGTTGCCCAATTTTATATGGAATTCTGTCGAGGGGAAACCTGCGGAAAATGCGTTCCCTGCCGCACAGGAACGGTACAACTGTATCAAATGTTAACAAAAATTCTCAATCAACAAGCGACTTCCGCAGATATTGAGAAAATGAAACAGTTGTCGGAAATGGTGAAAGCCACCAGTTTATGCGGACTTGGACAAACCGCACCGAACCCAGTTTTGAGTACCTTACGCTATTTTCCAGAGGAATATACGACTTTATTGAAATCGGAAGAAAACGAACAAGTTCCGGTGTCTTAAATTGACATAACGGAAATCGTTTTGCTCTGAGATTGGCGTTAGTTTCGATGAGTGATTAATCTGATGATTCGAGTGATTTATCGTTGGAAAGTTCAACCTGAAAAGCAAACAGAATTTATTCAAGCTTGGACACAAGCGACTGAAACCATTCGACATCAGGTTTTAGGTTCAAAAGGTAGTTTATTACTGCGTTCTGCCCAACATTCATCGGAATTTATTGCGATCGCACGATGGGAAACTTTAGAACACTGGCAACAATTTTGGCAAGGTGATCCACCCGATCCCCAAGCTTTTCAAATCATGCAAACGGTTAGTCAGTTATTATCCCATCAAGTCTGCGAGGAGATAGAAGATTTAACGCTTCTATAGGATTGTAATTCACCCATTACAACACACACTTTAAACGAGGGTAAGTTCATTATGTTTTGCGAACAATGCGAACAAACAGCGAGTGGAAATGGGTGTCATCAATGGGGAGCTTGTGGTAAAAGTCCTGAAGTTAATGCAGTCCAAGATTTATTAATGTATTGCTTACGGAGTATTGCCCCCATTGCCTTAAAAGCCTATGAGTTAGGAATTCCAAATCGGGAACTGGATCGTTTTACCTGTGAATCGATCTTTTCTACGATGACGAATGTTAACTTCAATACGAAGCGATTTTCTGACGCTGCCAAAGAAGCATTACACTTTCGAGAAACTTTAAAACAAGCCGTTGAAAACCAAAATCAAACCCCCATTCAATGGCCAGAAATTTGTTCTTATCAGCCAAATTTTGAAGAAAGTTTAGCCGAACAAGGACAACAGTTTGCTTTAGATTTAATTCAAAAAGCCAGTGGGAATATTGACATTTATTCCCTGCAATTAACGACCATTTACGGGTTAAAAGGATTAGCCTCTTACACCTTCCACGCCTACGAATTAGGGCAAGAAGATGAAAAGATTTATCAGTTCATCTATGAAGCCTTAGCTGCTTTAGATCAGCAAGATTTAGACTTAAATGCTTGGGTCGGTTTAGCGTTAAAAGTCGGAGAACTGAACCTGCGGGCGATGGAATTATTAGATGCCGGACATACCGGACATTATGGACATCCAACCCCAACAACGGTTCCCTTAAATCATCGTCAAGGTAAGGCTATTTTAGTCTCTGGACATGATATTAAACAGTTGGAAGCGTTGTTACAACAAACCGCAGATACAGGGATTACGGTTTATACTCATGGCGAACTTTTACCTGCCCACGGATATCCGGTTTTAAAAGAAAAATATCCCCATTTGTACGGACATTTTGGGACAGCTTGGCAGAATCAAACTAAAGATTTCGCTAAGTTTCCAGGGTCTATTGTGGTGACAACCAATTGTTTAATGCCACCCCATGAAACCTATGATGAAAAGTTGTTTACCATTGGGCCTGTAGGGTATCCAGGGTTAAACTATTTACCATCAGATGAAAATGGTATTCCTGACTTTTCTCCCGTGATTCAAAAAGCCCTAGAACTCCCCGGATTTTCTGATAATGAAACGCCCCGTGAAGTCAAAACTGGATTTGCTCACAATGCCGTTTTAAATGTAGCAGATCATGTCATTGATGCCGTTAAAACTGGAAAAATTCGTCACTTCTTTTTAGTCGGAGGTTGTGATGGAGCAAAACCGGGACGGAGTTACTATACAGAATTTGTGGAAAAAGTGCCGCAAGATTGTGTTGTCCTGACCTTAGCTTGTGGAAAATTCCGCTTTTTTGATCAACAATTAGGGGAAATTGGGAGCATTCCTCGGTTGATGGATGTGGGACAATGTAACGATGCTTATTCTGCCATCCAAATTGCGTTAGGGTTAGCTCAAGCTTTTGATATTGGGGTCAATGAATTACCCCTATCAATGATTTTGTCATGGTATGAACAAAAAGCCGTTGCGGTGTTATTAACGCTGCTTTATTTAGGCATTCAAGACATCCGTTTAGGCCCCACCTTACCCGCCTTTATTTCTCCCAATGTCTTCAAATTACTGTCAGAAACCTATCATCTTAAACCGATTTCAACTCCCGATGAAGATTTGGCAGCTTGTTTAGCTTAAAGTTGACCTTATCAGTGTCAACAATTGCTGAAAAATACCGATTATAGCCGAGATCAGATCCCCCTAAATCCCCCTTAAAAAGGGGGACTTTGAAATCCAGTTTCCCCTTAAAAAGGAAAACTTTGAAATCCAGTTTCCCCTTAAAAAGGAAAACTTTGAAATCCAGTCCCACCTTAATAGGGAGAAGTTTGAAATCCAGTCCCACCTTAATAGGGAGAAGTTTGAAATCCAGTTCCCCCCTTAATAGGGAGAAGTTTGAAATCCAGTTCCCCCCTTAATAGGGAGAAGTTTGAAATCCAGTTCCCCCCTTACTAAGGGGGGTTAGGGGGGATCACCACCAACCCTTAACTTGACACAAATAAAACTCCAAAAAATCTATGAAAATTATTAGAAAAAATGCTATAATGAAACTCGATACCTCTTAAAATTAAAGGATTAAATTTCATATTTAAACCTTATAGGAGATCAAAAAATATGTCTGTAAAAACCCTAACCATTGATGGAATTGATGTTGCTGTAGAACAAGGAACATCAATTCTGAAAGCGGCTGAAGAAGCAGGAGTGAGAATTCCGAAACTTTGTCATTTAGAAGGCGTTTCTGATGTCGGTGCTTGTCGGTTATGCTTAGTTGAAATTAAAGGCATTAATCGTTTATTACCTGCTTGTGTAACAGAAGTTTCCGAAGGGATGGAAGTCTCGACAACTAGCCCCCAACTGCAAGAATATCGGCGCATGACCGTAGAACTATTATTTGCAGAAGGAAATCATGTTTGTGCGGTTTGTGTTGCCAATGGAAACTGCGAATTACAGGATGTTGCCATTGAAGTAGGGATGGATCATAGCCGTTTCCCCTATCGTTTTCCTGAACGAGAAGTAGACATCACTCATCCTAAATTTGGCATCGATCATAACCGTTGTATTCTGTGTACTCGGTGTGTCAGAGTTTGCGCTGAAATTGAAGGAGCCCACGTCTGGGATGTCGGCTATCGGGGAGCCGCAGCCAAAGTTATTACTGGGTTAAATCAACCTTGGGGTGAAGTGGATGCTTGTACATCCTGTGGCAAATGTGTTGATGCTTGTCCAACGGGTTCTATCTTTAGAAAAGGCACAACAACCGCCGAAATGCAACGCGATCGCGAAAAACTTGAATTCTTAGCAGATGCAAGAGGAAAACATCAATGGACAAGATAAGATTTGCTACGGTTTGGTTAGCGGGATGTTCCGGTTGCCATATGTCGTTTTTAGACTTAGATGAATGGCTGTTTGATCTCGCGGAAAAAGTCGATGTTGTGTTTAGTCCCGTCGGTTGCGACTTAAAAGATTATCCCGAAAATGTTGATGTTTGTTTAGTGGAAGGAGCCGTTGCTAACGAAGAAAACTTAGAGTTATTACATCAAGTCAGAAAACGCACAAAACTTTTAATTTCCTTTGGAGATTGTGCTGTTACTGCCAACGTTCCGGCGATGAGAAATATGTTAGGCAGCACGGAACCTGTGTTAAAACGCTGTTATTTAGAACTCAGTGATAAAGGCAATCTACTGCCTAAAGAACCGGGAATTGTACCCGAACTGTTAGACCGCGTTCGCCCTGTTCATGAATTAGTTAATGTTGACATCTTTTTACCCGGATGTCCTCCCTCTGCGGATAGAATTAAAGCCGCCATTGCTCCTCTTTTAGAAGGACAAAAACCCGCAATGGTTGGGCGAGAAATGATCAAATTCGGTTAACCTGTTCTTGCAGAAGGGCGGGAGAACCCCGCCCCTACCATACAAATTCCAGAGGTTAAAAATATGTCTAAAACAGTTATTATTGATCCCGTTACTCGGATTGAAGGACACGCTAAAATATCCGTTTATTTAGATGATGCGGGAGAAGTCGAAAACGCTCGATTTCATGTTGTAGAATTTCGAGGGTTTGAGAAATTCTGCGAAGGTAGACCGATGTTTGAAATGGCCGGAATTACCGCCAGAATTTGCGGAATTTGCCCCGTGAGTCACCTCTTAGCTTCAGCAAAAACAGGCGATAAAATCCTGGCGGTGCAGGTACCTCCTGCTGGGGAAAAACTGCGGCGGATGATGAATTTAGCCCAGTTAACTCAATCTCACGCCTTAAGTTTTTTCCACCTCAGTAGCCCCGATTTTCTATTAGGTTGGGATAGTGATCCTGCTAAACGAAATGTCTTTGGTTTAATGGCGGCTGACCCCGATTTAGCACGGGCGGGAATTCGCTTGCGTCAGTTCGGACAAACGGTAATTGAAATATTAGGCGCGAAAAAAATTCATGCGGCTTGGGCGGTTCCTGGTGGGGTGCGTTCTCCCCTGTCTGAAGACGGGCGAAACTGGATTATAGAACGCTTACCGGAAGCCCGACAAACCACCGAATTAGCGATTAGTTTGTTTAAGCGGTTGTTGGATAGTGAATTAGCCCAAGAAGTTGATGTTTTTGGGAAATTTCCTTCATTATTTATGGGGTTAGTTGCCCCGGATGGCACTTGGGAACATTATGGCGGACATCTGAGATTTATTGATAGTAATGGCGAAATTGTAGCCGATGGTTTAAGCGAAGATGACTATCAAGACTTCTTAGGAGAAGCCGTTGAAAATTGGTCTTATCTGAAGTTTCCCTATTACAAACCTCTGGGATATCCTGATGGGATTTATCGCGTTGGGCCCTTAGCAAGATTGAACGTTTGTGACTGTATTGGAACCGAAGATGCAGACCGAGAATTAATTGAATTTCGTCATCGCGCAGGGGGACGAGTTGCCACTTCTTCCTTCTTCTATCATTATGCCCGTTTAGTGGAAATTATGGCTTGTATTGAAGCCATTGAACAGTTAGTTGATGACCCGGATATTGTGTCAAAACGGGTGCGTTCAGAAGCGGGAATTAACTGTTTAGAAGGAGTGGGAGTCAGTGAAGCACCACGCGGTACTTTATTCCATCATTATCAAGTGGATGAAAACGGCTTAATTAAGAAAGTTAACTTAATTATTGCCACCGGACAAAACAATTTAGCCATGAATAAAACCGTGACTCAAATTGCCCAACATTATATTCATGGAAATGAAATTCCTGAAGGAATGTTAAACCGAGTAGAAGCCGGAATTCGTGCTTATGACCCGTGTTTAAGTTGTTCCACCCACGCCGTCGGACAAATGCCATTACACATTCAATTAATTCAAAAGGATGGAACAATAATTCAAGAAAAATATCGCCATTAATCACCCGTAGGGGCGAGGTTTTCTCGCCCTTCCAAAACCTTCTCCTCTACTTTCTTTATTAAGAGAGAAAAATGTCAAAAGAAAACTTATATTTATGTATGGGTTCCGCTTGTCACCAAATGGGAGTCTATGAAGTCTTACCCAAATTGCAAGCTTTAATGAGTGAATATAATATTGATCAAAAAATTGAATTAAAAGGTTCATTTTGCTTAGAAACTTGTAGTTCAGGAATTGTAATGAAGTTTCGAGATTTGCATTTTATTAATATTAGTCCTCAAAATATAGAAGATAAATTTTTACAAGAAATCCTTCCCGCTATTAAAAACAATAATTAACTATGTTAGAAAAAACACAAAACCACCTTTGGCAGCTTTTATGGGAATATGATCCGAACGGTTTAATTGCTGTAGATTCAGATTTAATTATTAAACTGGTTAATCCAGCATTTTGTCAAATCTTTAACGTCGAAAAAGAAAAAATTATCGGAAAATTAGCAACGGAAATTTTAGGAAATATTGATCATTTTCAAGAAGCTTGGGAGACTAATACCGTAATTCGAGGACGAGAAACTTCCTATTCCCAATATGATTTATATATTCGAGAGTTTATTTTTCCGATTAAAGAAGAAAATATTATTGGCTGTATTATGACCGATATTACCGCCGAGATGGAACGTAAAAAAGAAACCGATAGAATTAAAGCAGAAACCGTTAAAAAAGTGAATGAAGTGGTAGATAATCAAATGAAAGTCGCTCAAGAAATAGCAGGGTTATTAGGAGAAACAACGGCAGAAACTAAAGTTAGTTTACTTAAAATTATTGAAATGGTGAATCAGTAAACCATCACAAACTTAATATAATATGAATCAAGATAACTTTTTTGATATTTGTAATCTGAGCCTAAATAAAAAAGGCGAAGAGCTTTGTGGTGATCAAGTTAAATTTACTAAAACCGAAACAAAAAGCACCATTGTTTTATCCGATGGGTTAGGAAGTGGGGTAAAAGCTAGTATTTTAGCAACGTTAACCACTGAAATTTTAATCACGATGTTAAATGCGGATGTTCCCTTAGAAGAAGTGATTAAAACTGTTATAGGAACGTTACCCATTTGTCAGGTGAGAAAAATTGCCTATGCTACTTTTACCATTATTTCAATTAATCATTTAACCAATGAATTTAAAGTCATCAATTTTGATAACCCTCCAGTTCTTTATTTTAAAAAAGGTCGCATTGTTAAATTAGAAACCAAAATTGATAAAATATTAGAAAAAAAAATACAATCTTCCGAAGGAAAATTAGAACGAGGGGATTTTATTGGAGCCATTAGTGATGGTATTCTGTATGCGGGGTTAGGAGATACGATGAATTTTGGCTGGGGTTGGGATAATATTGCTAAATATATGGAGCGAATTTTTATTAGTCAAGCGACAAATTCACGGTCAATTATTGAACAAGTAATGGCAGAAACTCGTTCTTTATATCGAGATAAAATTGGCGATGATGCAACCTTTGTGGGGGTTTATGTTAGAAAACCTAACCCCGTGATGATTTTTACTGGCCCCCCTTTAGATATTACTCAAGATGAAGTTTATGCAGAACGGTTATTAAGTTTTCCGGGTCGTAAAGTTATTTGTGGAGGAACAACAGGCAATTTAGTCGCAAATTATATGGGAGAAACCATTGAAATGGATATTCCCACCATGCGAAAAGATTTACCTCCCATTGGCATATTAAAAGAAGTTGATTTAGTCACGGAAGGAATTTTAACCATTTCTAAAGCAACGGAAATGATTAGAAAATCTAAAGGGGATATTTCTCGATTATCTTCCGATAAAAATGGAGCCGTTTTATTAGCAAGGGAAATCTTAGAAGGAGATTCAATTTATTTTTTAGTCGGTCAACAAATTAATGAATTTTATCAAAACCCTTTATTACCTAAAAACATTTCAATTCGTCGTAATTTAATCGAAGATTTAGTCCAGTTACTTCGTAGCCAACAGAAAGAAGTTATGGTAGAATATTGTTAATAAAACCCAAAATAAATTATGATATTAATTATAGGATATGGCAACCCGATTCGCGGTGATGATGGCATCGGTCAAGCGGTAATTGCAGAAGTTGAACAGTGGAATTTAGCCAATGTGCGATCGCAATCTCTCCATCAACTCACTCCAGAAATTGCCGCAGAAATGGCAGAAGTTGAAACTGTTATTTTTGTCGATGCTGGTTTAGAGGGAGATAGTGTTAATATTACCTCCTTGGAACCTTTACCCTCAGATTTATTTAATTGGGGTCATTCTTTAAACCCGCGATCGCTTTTATCCTTAACTCAATTTCTCTATCAAAAAAGTCCTCAAGCTTGGTTAATTGCCGTCCCTGGAGAGAATTTTGAACTCAGCGAAACCCTTTCCCCAAAAGCATTAAATGGCATTCAAGAAGCCTTAAAAATCATTAAAAATCTCATCAAAAAAACCTAAAATTAATTATAATCAACCGTAGTGAGTCCTTCAGGACTCAATCTCACCCCTGAAGGGGTGACTACAAAAAGTAGTGAGTCCTTCAGGACTCAATCTCACCCCTGAAGGGGTGACTACAAAAAGTAGTGAGTCCTTCAGGACTCAATCTCACCCCTGAAGGGGTGACTACAAATTATGCACGAAGTCAGTATTATGGAACAAACCCTAGAGATAGCCTTAAATCATGCTAAACAACAACAGGCAACTCAAATCCATCGGATTAAAATGAAAGTAGGGACATTATCAGGGGTGATTCCAGAAGCGTTAGAATTTGCCTTTGATGTTGTTACCAAAGGAACAATAGCAGAAACCGCTCATTTTGAAATTGAATCTATTCCCGTACGCTGTTATTGTCATCATTGTAACGTCGAATTTCAACCCGATGACTTTATTGATGAATGTCCCCATTGTCATCAATATAGCCTTGATATTCGTCAAGGAAAAGAATTAGAATTAACATCTTTAGAGGTTTCTTAATATGTGTACAAATTGCGGTTGTGCTGTCACCCCAGGAACGATTGAAATCCATAATCATGATCATGAACATCCCCACACCCATGATCATAATCATGAACATTTTGATCATGAACATTCCCATCAAACCTTAACCGTTCATGAAGCTATTTTATCAAAAAATGAACGATTAGCAGAACGAAACCGAGGCTTTTTTTGGGGAAAAGGACTGTTTGTTTTAAACGTTTTATCCTCTCCCGGTTCCGGGAAAACCGCCTTTATTGAACGGACTTTAACCGATATTAATTCTCAACTTCCAGGGGCGGTTATTGTGGGAGATTTAGCCACCGATAATGATGCTCAACGCTTAAGACGTTCAGGGGCACAAGTGGTTCAAATTACCACCGGAACAGTTTGTCATTTAGAAGCGGATATGATTGCTAAAGCCATTTCTCAAATTAACTTAGATCAGGTAAAATTATTAATTATTGAAAATGTCGGCAATTTAGTTTGTCCCGCCGCCTACGATTTAGGGGAAAACAAACGAATTGCGTTACTGTCTGTCACCGAAGGAGAAGACAAACCCTTAAAATATCCCACCTTATTTAAAACGGCTGATGTGGTGATTATTAATAAAATGGATATTGCGGAAGCCGTCGGTTTTGACCGAGAATTAGCCTTAACTAATATTAAAAAAATGGTTCCCCAAGCACAAATTTTTGAAGTGTCTGCAAAAACAGGTCAAGGGATGAATCAATGGTATCAATTTTTAGAAGAACAGATTCAAGAAACCAGCCCTTTACTAACCGTAGAATAAAACCCATTTGTATTAACCGATGAATACCCTACCTGCTATTTTCTTATCTCACGGAGCACCGGATTTAACCATTCGAGAGGGGGAAGTCACCCACTTTCTGCGCTCTCTTGATCAACAATTTTCTAAGCCAAACGCCATTCTAGTTATCTCTGCCCACTGGCTTACCGATTTACCTAGGGTCAGTACAGCCCAAAATCCCAGGACAATCTATGACTTTTCTGGGTTTCCCGAACAGCTTTATCACCTAAACTATCCCGCCCCCGGTGCACCTGAACTTGCTTCTCGTATCGTTAGCTTGCTCACCCAGGCGGATATTCCCTGCGAGACTCATCCAGAACGAGGATTAGATCATGGAGCTTGGACACCCTTGCTTTTAGCCTATCCAGCCGCGGACATCCCCGTTACCCAGCTATCCATTCAATACTACCGTGATCCCCTCTATCATTGTAAATTGGGACAGGCACTAGAACCTTTACGACAGGAGGGAGTGCTGATTATCGGGAGTGGTGGCATTACCCACAATCTTAATGCTTTTGATCAAAATTATAATGCACCGCCTCCCTATTGGGTGGAACAGTTTGATCAATGGGTAGCAAAAACCATCGAGGATGGGCACTGGGACGCTCTAATTCGGTATCGGCAACTGGCACCTTATGCTCCTGAAAACCACCCGACAGAGGAACATTTTCTGCCTTTGTTTGTGGCGTTAGGTGCTGGCGGAGTAAAGGCGAAGGGAATACAACTACATCGTAGCTACACCTATGGTGCTTTCAGTATGGCAGCTTACGCCTTTAGTTAGAAGACAGTAACGCAACAGAAGGAGTATTAATTTTGTCTGTATTGTTCTCAAAAAAGTGGGTTGGATTTACTTAATTTTAGCCGGATTATTTGAATTAGGATTTTCTAGTTTTTTGAAACTTTCAGAAGGACTCACAAAACCCTATGCAATTGTTACTTTTATTGGGTTTGGGGTGTTAAGAAGTTTATTAGTCCTTGCTTTAATGGGTTTAAAAGCAACTTCCTCCCAATTAAACTAATATTTTTTTACTCTTCTTCTTCATTAACATAAATTTTACCATTCGGCATTGTAGCCCCTTTTAACTGAGTATCTCGTAAATTTGCTCCTTCTAAATCGGCTCCTTTTAAGTTTGCACCCCGTAAATTTGCCCCTTTTAAATAAGCATTTTTCAAGTTAGCTTTACTTAAATTTGCACCTCGTAAATCGGCTCCTTCTAAATTTGCTTCTTGTAAATTAGCTCGTTCTAAATAGGCTCCTAATAAATTAGCTCGTTCTAATTTAGCACCTTTTAAATTCGCTTTTTTTAATTCCGCATCTTCTAAACTTGCTCCTTCTAATACTGCATCAATTAATTGAGCATTATTTAAGTTCGCTTGATTCAGTTTAGCATAACCTAATTTCGCTTTCTCTAAATTAGCATTTTCTAAATTAACCTTTTCTAATTGAGCTAACCATAACACCGCTTCAGATAAATTAGCATCTTGTAAATTAGCTTGATTTAAAATCCCATTCCCTAAATTCGCTTGAGTTAAATTCGCCTCCGTTAAAACTGCATTTTGCAAGTTAGCTTTGTTTAAATTAGCGTCTTCTAAAATAGCACCATTGAGATTCGCATTTTTTAATTGAGCTTGTTTTAAATTGGCTGAAGTTAAATTAGCCATTAAGAAATTAGCAGATTCTAAAATAGCACCTTCTAAATTAGCTTTGCGTAAATCAGCTTGTCTGAATGTAGCATTATTGAGGTTCGCATTTTTTAAATTCGCTTGCCATAAATTAGCTTGTTGAAAATCAGCATTATTCAGTTTTGCTCCCATTAAATTAGCATATCCTAAGTTAGCACTTGCTAATTGACTATCTCGTAAATCTGCACCCGCTAAGGTTGCACCGCGTAAATCAGCGAACTCTAAATTAGCATCATTCAAATCGGCATTTTCTAAATTTGCTTTCCATAAATACGCTTCTCTCAAAGAGGCTTTTTTTAAATTAGCTCGACTCAAATTACATTCAGGACATTTCTTTGTTGCTAATAGAGTTTCTTGGGGATTTTTGGGTTGTTTTTTTGCCGATGATGGGGTTAAATTAGACGTTTCTGTTTTCAAACGTTGACTTAATCGGCTATTTTCGACCCAAACCCAAATGGCTATGACTGTACTTAAAACCGCCACAACTGTCAACATAATATTAGCAACGGCTTTCCTCGGTTTAGGAGTTGAAGATTCTGATTCTGTTCCTAAATCCGATGATTTTAAACCAGGTAAGGCGTTTTTCGAGTCAAAGCGTTCTTTGGAGTTGGGTTCTAGCATTTGTTCTAATGATTCTAACCTTTCGGGTTTGCTCACTGATAATCCTGTTTTACCTTTCATACCACGATTTTCTACCGATGAGGAGGGGGGTCTATGTACAAACTCAGATAAATTTTGAGTGCTTCTCCTAAACTATAGTATTTTTGCGATCGCTTAACAATATCGCTATAATAAAATTGTTCTAAGTCTGATCTATGTCACAACCTTCTTCTGATCTCAATTCTCAACACTATCGCTTGCAACTCAAGATTCAAGGAACAGTGCAAGGCGTTGGCTTTCGTCCGTTTATTTATCGCCTCGCAACTCAGTTAAACTTAACGGGATGGGTAAATAATTCCGTTCAAGGGGTTTGTATTGAAGTGGAAGGTTTACGGGAGAATTTAGAACAGTTTCAACGCCGTCTTCAACAGGAAAAACCGCCTCAGTCTGAAATTTTAAGTTTAGACTCAATTTGGTTACCAACAGTAGGTTATTCTCAATTTGAAATTCACGTTTCTGACTCTACAACCCACACTCAAAAGTCAGCAATTGTATTACCCGATTTATCAACTTGTTCTGACTGTTTACAAGAAATTTTTGATCCTGAAAATCGCCGTTATCAATACGCCTTTACTAACTGTACCAATTGTGGGCCGCGTTATTCGATTATTCAAGGATTACCTTATGATCGAAATCACACCACAATGTCAACATTTACCCTGTGTTGTGATTGTCAAAATGAATATAATAACCCTTTAAATCGTCGGTTTCATGCTCAACCCAATGCTTGTCCGGTTTGTGGGCCACAATTAGAATTATGGGATAAAATAGGAAATAAAATTGCTAGTTTTCAGGACGCTTTAAAACAATCGGCGGATATCATTCGTTCAGGTCAAATTTTAGCATTAAAAGGGTTAGGTGGATTTCTGTTAATCGTCGATGCTAGAAATGCAACGGCTGTACAGAATTTACGCACTCGTAAACGTCGCCCAGCTAAACCCTTGGCGGTGATGTATCCTAATTTAGAACAAGTTAAACAGGATTGTTTGGTTTCTGAATTAGAAGAACAATTATTATGTTCTCCCGCATCTCCAATTGTTTTGTTACGTCGAATTTCTCCATTAGCAGGGGTAATTTCCCCAGGAAATCCCTATTTAGGGGTGATGTTACCCTACACACCCTTACATCATTTATTATTAGCAGAATTAAATTTTCCGATTGTGGCAACCAGTGGCAATTTTGCCAGTGAACCGATTTGTATTGACGAAGCGGAAGCGGTCATTCGTTTAAATCAAATCGCCGATTTTTTCTTAGTTCATAACCGCCCCATTGTTAGACCCATTGATGATTCTGTGGTCAGAGTGATTGCAGGTGAAGAAATGGTGTTGCGTCGCGCCAGAGGTTACGCGCCTTTACCTGTTCCTATCCCAGAAGAGTCTATAGGCGCAGATAGATCCCCATTTTATCAAACTAACTTTAGTTTAGCACAGCTTTCTGATTTGTCAATAGAAAACCCAAAAAAAATTTTAGCGGTGGGAGGACATTTAAAAAATACAATTGCTATAGCATTTAATCAAAAAGCCTTCTTAAGTCAACATATTGGAGATTTAGAAAACCCCCAAGCTTTAGACGCATTTCAAGAAGTGATGAATAGTCTCAGTAATATTTATGATTTTCAACCGAATATCATTGTTTGTGATGCTCATCCTGATTATTATTCAACGCAATTTGCAGAAGCTTTATCCCAACAAAATCACCCCATTCCTTTGATTCGTGTCCAACATCATCTCGCTCATATTTTTTCCGTTATTGCTGAACATCATTTACAACTTCCCTTATTAGGAATAGCTTGGGATGGAACCGGATATGGACTGGATGGAACTATTTGGGGAGGAGAATTTTTTCAGATCACAGAAACCCAAATTCAACGCATGGCTTCTTTTCGTCCTTTTCCCCTTCCCGGTGGAGATAAAGCCGTTTATGAACCGCGAAGAATTGCGTTAGGATTATTATATGAATTATTTGGAAATTCTGTATTTAATCACGAGATAACTTTAGAGTCAATGAAATCTTTCACCACTCAAGAGTTAAAAATTATTCAAACCATGCTTAACCGTAAATTAAATACACCTTTAACATCGAGTGTAGGCAGACTCTTTGATGGGGTGGCTGGTTTATTAGGAATTGCTGAAATAGTAAGTTTTGAAGGACAAGCGGCAATGGCGTTAGAATTTGCCATTGATAATTTAGAAACCGATGAATATTATCCCTTTGAATGGTGTGATCTTCCCCAAGCTTTAGAAAAGGGAGAAAATCTAAATTATTTTAATTGGGAAGCTACAATTAAAGCCATATTACAGGATAAAATTAACCAAAAACCGATTAATTTAATTTCAGCTAAATTTCATAATACTTTAGTTGAGGCGGTTTTAGAAATAGCGAGAAAATTAGGCGAAAAAACAATAACCTTAAGTGGAGGATGTTTTCAGAATCAATATTTAATTGAACGCATGATTAAACGCCTTTGTCAAGAACAATTTCAGGTGTATTGGTCACAAAAAATTCCTCCAAATGATGGAGGATTAGCACTAGGACAAGCTGCCTTTTTAATTAATCATCAACAATCTGTGCCCAATCTGGGAAGGAAGGCGGAAAAAAGTTAATTTCATAATTGGAATCTTCCCATTCTTGCACCCAAAGGGGAATTTTCCCCGGTTCAGGTGTTCGCGCAAATTGTCGTTCTTTAACTTCAATGATCCGAAAAATTTGCTTGAGGGTATCCCCTTTATCTAAAGACTCACACAGCAAATCATCCAGTTCAGGATCAACCCGTTTGACTCGACTTTTTCCGTCTTCAACCCATAACAATTTCAAAGATTCTAAATTGCGAGGGCTTAATTTACTTTTGAAATAGACACGCTTGAGGGTAGCAACGGGATCTAAACTACGTTCAACTCGACGAATTTGTTGTAAGCGAAGATAATGCCATTCTGCCAATCTTAATCGTTCTTCTGGACTAATTACCCCTTTGCTGGTGGCGTGTTTCAAACCATATTTAGCTTGAGAACACCCCAAATTTGCTAACAGGTGGATTAATTCTCGCTCTTTCGGTGTCGCCTGTCGTCGAACAATCGTATTTGTTGATGCTCGTTGCCTTTTGGTTTCCGTTTGCATTTGTCCACCGACCGTTACTAGAAATACAGTTTCAACTCAACTCATGCAATCCTTGATGATGTCTAATCTGTAAGCCCCATTCTCCGTGACTCATGGGCTACAAACATCCTCAGACTCACGGATGTGGTTGTAGACAAACGGTATGGACTTGAGGACATTCAAGCTTAATCTGGTTAGGGTGTCAAGTCGAACGGAAACACCGAAATAACTAACACCGCTTTATTGACTCCAGAAAGTCTTAATTAACACGCCTAATGATCAATCTACAAGCAGCTTAACCCAAAACTTTAAGCTATGCCTAAATTTGTCATAAATTTAAGTAACTTTCAGAAAAAGTGGGTGATTGCAAAAGACCTCTTGAAATCGTTAAAATCTGCCTGCCATAATCAACATAGACTCGCACACCTTGATCGATCATTTAACTCAGACGTGACTTGTCCGTAGTGTCCATGTTTGTCCAACTAACCCATCAGGGGTTCACAGGAAAGCCATCAGGAAGTTGATCGATCTAGGTATCTTGCCATCAGGTGCATCTTTATTTTCCTCAATAGACTCTTACTATGTCTAATCATAGCCTACCGGGTCAACATCCTTTTCATCTTAGTTTACGCTTTGTGACAATTTTTGTCTGAAGTTAATATCTAGGATCGAAAAATAATTGATCCGGATTTTCCCTAACAAGTCTTCCCTAAATCACAATTAACCTCCTTTTTGATCTTTTTCAACTATTCACTCAGTCTTCAAAATTTCAATCCCCTTTGGTTTAAGTTAATATTATTTATCAATATTATTATTAATATTATTTAAAATCTTTTAATCCCCACACCGGGCTATAATACCAGGCACGTTTTAGGATGACTTATGCGCCTACAGGCTTTGGATGTATTTCGGGGAATTGCGATCGCCAGTATGATATTGGTCAATAACCCCGGTAGTTGGGATTTTGTCTATCCCCTGCTCAATCATGCAGAATGGAATGGTTGTACCCCCACAGACTTAGTATTTCCTTTCTTTCTATTTATTGTTGGGGTAGCAATGGCTTTTTCCCTCTTGAAGTATACAAAAGAGTATCGTTCTCCAGAAACGACCGTTCCTGAATCGATTTATTGGCGAATTGCTAAACGATGTGGCATTTTATTTTTATTAGGATTACTCCTGAATGGATTTCCAACTTATAACCTCGCCCAAATTCGGATTATGGGGGTTTTACAACGGATTAGTGTTGCCTATTTTTTAGCGGCGATCGCTATTTTTAATCTATCAAAAAAAGGATTATGGATATTAAGTGCTGCAATTTTAGTTGGATATTGGATAGCCCTGCAATATATTCCAGTTCCGAGCTATGGCGCTGGAAATCTAACACCGGAGGGAAATTTTGCCGCCTATATTGATCGAATACTATTAGGTCAAAACCATTTATGGAAAGGGGGAGTTTATGATCCTGAAGGATTATTTAGTACCTTTCCGGCTGTTGTTACAGTTCTAGCGGGTTATTTAACCGGAAATTGGATTAGAAAACAACCGATTAGAACCTACACCAGTATCAGTTTAATTGTATTTGCAATTAGTTGTTTTGTTGTAGGATATTTGTGGGCGGAAATTTTTCCCTTAAATAAATCTCTGTGGACAAGTTCTTTTACCACCGTTACCGTCGGATGGTCATTACTGCTGTTAGCATTTTGTTATGAAACCCTAGAAGTTCGAGGCTGGACAAAATGGGGATTTCCGTTTAAAGTTATGGGGTTAAATGCCCTTTTTATCTTTGTCGCTTCTGGTTTTGTCGCTAGACTTCTTAATTTAATTAAAATAGGAAATTCCCCCGAAGCTCCCAGCGCTAAAACTTGGTTGTATGAAACCGTATTTCAATCGATTTTTGGCCCGATGAATGGTTCTCTGGCTTTTGCGATCGCAACCCTTTTATTTTGGTGGGTCATTTCCTATTTCATGTATCGTCAGGGATGGTTTGTGAAAGTTTAAACCCTCGACATCCAACCCAAACGAAAAATCTGGATTTGAGCAGCAAAATCTAGGCCAGAAACCCGGTTTCTACGTCAGTCCTAAAATCGCTACAATGACAATAGAATGACTATGAGCAGCACAGTCCTATGATTCCAACCGTTATTGAACAATCGGGTCGTGGCGAAAGAGCCTTTGATATCTATTCTCGGCTATTACGCGATCGCATTATCTTCCTGGGACAACAGGTGACAGCAGACCTGGCTAACTTAATTGTGGCCCAGATGTTGTTCCTCGATGCCGATGATCCAGAGAAAGATATTTATCTCTACATCAACTCGCCGGGGGGTTCGGTGACGGCTGGTTTAGGCATTTTTGACACCATGAACCACATCCGTCCCGATGTTTGTACGATTTGTATTGGGTTAGCCGCCAGTATGGGTGCGTTCCTGTTGAGTGCGGGGGCCAAAGGTAAACGGATGAGTCTTCCCCATTCTCGAATTATGATTCACCAACCGTTAGGAGGAGCCCAAGGACAGGCGACGGATATTGAAATTCAGGCGAAAGAAATTTTGTATCTGAAAAAACGCCTAAATCAACATTTAGCGGATCACACGGGTCAGCCGTTATCCCGCATTGAAGAAGATACAGAACGGGATTTCTTTATGTCAGCAGAAGAAGCCATGCAATACGGTTTAATTGATCAAGTGATTAACCGTCGTCCTTCTGCATCAAATCCGGTTGTGAGTTAGTTATTCTTGATAACGTGTCGGTTTGAAGACCCCGCTACACCTCCTTTTAGGTTAGCGGAGGGATGAAAAGCCGACCGATAAACCCCCTCCATTGTGTAGGGGAGGTTAATTTGTTGAAGCGCTCATAGCTTTTCTATTGTTTTTTGATCGCATTATGGTTAATCAATTATTCTACGGTGATAATTTAGAAGTTCTGCGGAAACATATTAAGGATGAATCTGTAGATTTATGTTATATTGATCCCCCATTTAATTCTAAACGTAATTATAATCAAATTTATAATAATTTAGGCAAAGAAGATCAAGCCCAAGCTCAAGCCTTTATTGATACTTGGACTTGGGATGATCAGGCTAATCAAGGTTTAAAGGAGATTTTTAGCAATTATCAAGGTCATTTTACCCAACAAAGTATTGATTTAATAGCAGGATTAACAAAAGTTCTGGGTAAGGGTAGCCTTTTGGCTTATTTAGTTAGTATGACTTTGAGAATTGCAGAAATTTATCGAGTTTTAAAACCAACAGGAAGCTTTTATTTACATTGTGATCCTACAGCTAGTCATTATCTAAAATTAATTTTAGATGCAGTTTTTTGTTCTCAAGGTGGGAACTATCAGAATGAAATTACTTGGAAAAGGACGACTAACTCAGGAAGTAGTAAATCTATTTCTAAAAGATTTCCTTCTAATGCTGATATCATCTTATTCTATACGAAATCTGATCAGTATTATTTTGAACATATTAGACAAGAATATTCTGAAAAATATAAATCTCGATTTACAAAAAGAGATAAAAGAGGATATTATTATTTAGATAACTTAAAAACTTATTCTGAGGAAAGATTGGAAAAGCTAAAAGCTGAAGATAGAATTGAATATACTAAAAATGGAACTCCTCGGATTAAAAACTATCTTCATGAGACACAAGGAGTTATTATGGATAATATCTGGACAGATATACAATCAATTAATTCTCAAGCTAAAGAACGTTTGGGTTATCCAACTCAAAAACCAGAAGCATTGTTAGAAAGGATTATTCAATCAAGTAGTCAAGAAGGAGATATTATTTTAGATGCTTATTGTGGTTGTGGGACAACCGTTGCAGTATCACAACGTTTAGAGCGTCAATGGATAGGGATTGATATTACTTATCAAAGTATTAGTTTAATTTTAAAACGGTTAGAAGATGCGTTTGGTCAAGGAATATTAGAACAAATTCAACTCAATGGAATTCCTAAAGATATGAAATCTGCGATCGCATTAGCCAATAAAAAAGACGATCGCACCCGCAAGGAATTTGAAAAATGGGCAGTTTTAACTTATAGTAATAATCGGGCAGTAATTAACCCGAAAAAAGGCGCGGATAAGGGTATTGATGGTATTGCTTATTTTCGAGGGGAACAGGATGAACCGGAAAAAATTATTTTACAAGTCAAATCTGGTAATGTTAAATCAGGAGATATTCGAGATTTACAAGGAACCTTAACCTTAGAAAAAGCCAAAATGGGGATTTTTATTACTTTAAAAGAACCTACAAAAGAGATGATTAAAACAGCTAAATCCGCCGGAATTTATCAAAATAAATATATGAGTCAAAGTTATGATCAAATCTCAATTGTGACAGTTCAAGAGATTATTGAGGAGAAAAAACGGTTATCCATTCCGTTAGGTTATGAAGTCTTAAAATCTGCTGAAAAACAAAAAGAAGTTCAACCAACGCAGTTAAGCTTATTAGATATTGATATCACTTCCTAAACAATACAAACTCAAAAACCCGGTAACTTGTAAGAAACCGGGCTTTTAGATGATCTCAAAATCGATTAATTTTGAATTTGAGAACTCCTTAAATTCTATTGAGCGTTAGGAGCAGGAGCATCAGGAGGAAGAATAACAACCTTAATCACATGAATAACACCATTGCTGGCATTAATATCTGGTTGAACAACTTCAGCACCATTAACTTTAACTTTGCCTTCAGCCACTTCTAAATTAACCGGATCTCCTTCAACTGTAGCGACTTCACCCGGTTGAATTTCAGCCGAAGCGACTTTAGTGGGCAGAATATGATACTGGAGAATTTGAGCCAATTTTTCTTTATTTTCTGGCTTCATTAACTCTTCTAAAGTACCCGCAGGTAAGGCAGCAAACGCTTCATCAGTGGGGGCAAAAACGGTGTAATTGCCTGCACCCGATAGGGTTTCGGTTAACCCAGCCGCTTCAACGGCTTTCGTGAAGGTACTGAAAGAGGGGTTGCTGCTGGCAATTTGGACAACGGTTTCTGACTCGTTGGAAACTAAAGCTGCATCTGTTCCAGTATTTTCGGAAGCAACAGCAGGAGTGGTGGTCGCTGTACTGGCTGTGGTATCAGCACCCGGAGTGGTGGTCGCTGTACTGGCTGTGGTATCAGCACCCGGAGTGGTGGTCGCTGTACTGGCTGTGGTATCAGCACCCGGAGAGGGGGAAGCAGTGGTGGCTGTTGTTGTAGAGGTTGTAGACTCAGGAGTCCCTGCTGCTTGTTCGGTCGCCGGTTGTTCCGGGGTGGTGTTGGTGGCAGTAGGCTGACCGCAGGCTGTAAGGACAGCGACACTGCTGACGGTTGCTAATAAAGTCAGAAATTTTTGGGTTGTTTGAGCCATGCTATTCATAATTTAGGCGTTTTGTTTGTAAACAGGTACACAAACTGCGTATGTAATTCTACGCATAGTAACATATCTTCACAAAATTTCAAGTCCTGTTGCAAAATTCAGTCTCCAAACCACCTCAACACCAGAAAGACCATTAAGATGATGACAACTCTAACATTTATTTTGTTAGAGAAATTGGCGTTGGGTCAACCAATAGGTGAGCATTTGTCCCCGACCCTTAACGTCAATTAAACCCCGTTCTTCAAAGTTGTATTTTCCATTGAGCAGGTTTTTGGTGGTAGCCGTGACTTGGATTTTCCCCCCTTCCCCTTGAGATTCCATGCGGGAAGCAATATTAACGGCATCTCCCCATAAATCATAAATAAATTTTTTCGTGCCAATTACACCCGCAACAACCGGCCCTGTATTAATGCCAATTCTTAAATTAAAAGATTGGTTCGTTTCTCGTTGAAATCGTAGAATTTCTGCCTGCATATCTAAAGCCATTTCTGCCATTGCTTCTGCATGGTCTTCACGAGGCATGGGTAAACCTCCAGCGACCATATAAGAATCTCCAATGGTTTTAATTTTTTCTAAATTGTGTTTGTCGGCTAATTCATCAAACGCCGAGAAAATTTGATTGAGTAAATCGACTAATTCCGACGGAGAAATGCGGGCGGAAAATCCGGTAAAATCGACAATATCAGCAAACATAATCGTAGCTTGTTCAAAGCGTTCAGCAATTGAATGGGGATTTTGTTTGAGTTGTTCTGCAATCGATTGCGGTAGAATATTCAATAATAACCGTTCTGATTTTTCCTGTTCTGCTTTTAAGGCTTCTAAAACCCTACGTCGTTCCGTTGTATTGCGAGCGACCCAAATCACACAGTTATCAGGCATGGGAGAAACAGTTGCAGCAAACCAGACTTCATCTCCCCCAATAAAATCAGAGGAATTGGGTGCATGATGTCCGGGTTCAGTTTCGGCAGAATTTAAACTATATTCAATATTTAAAGTTTGCTTTGTTTGTAATACTCTTTGAATTTGGTCATAAAATAAAGCGGCATGACTCGGAGGAAAAACTTCAAATACACTTTTTCCCAGACGTTCCTCCGTAGGACTATATAAAACTTCCGAATTGGTGCTCACAATCTTTTTATATCGTCCTTCTCCATCAAAAACCGTAATTACATCGGTCATCGCCGCAAATAAGGCTCTTAATTCTGCTTCTGATTCTCGTAAAGCGACTTCAATCCGGGTTCTTTCGGCTATTTCTCGAACTAATTGATGGTTGGCTTCCCGTAAAGCAGCAGTCCGTTCTTCAACACGGATTTCTAACTCTTCCATTGCCTTTTGCAGGGCAACTTCAGCTTGTTTCCGCTCATTAATATCTTCAACGGTTCCTTCATAATAAAGTAAAGTACCCGCTTCATCTCGCACCGCAAACGCATTTTCTGAAATCCAAGTCAACTGTCCATCTAAGCGACGAATTTGGGATTCAAATCCTACAATTGACCCCTGTTCTTCTAAGAGTCGAACAAACTCTTGACGACGTTGGGGTTCAACATACAATAGATCTTGAATATTCGTTAAATTTTCAATTAATTCTTCAGGAGATTGATAGCCATAAATTCGAGCTAAAGCCGGATTTGCACTTAAATATACTCCTGTCGGTGTACTTTGGAAAATGCCCTCAACGGCGTTCTCAAAAATGCTGCGATAGTTGGCTTCTGCTTGTTTTAAAGCTTCTTCTGCTTGTTTGCGTTCAGTAATATCAATTCCTACAAAGAAAGCCGCTTGATTATTATTATATTTATGAGCCACGATTAAATAGTTTCGAGGTTTGCCTTTAATCACAGACATCACTTCCTGATAAGCATCTCTTTCAGCCTGATTAAAAAAGCCTTGAACGAAATCATTAAACTGAAAACTAGCTTTTAAAAATCCAATATCTTGACCAACAAAATCTTCGGGTTTTAAGTCAAAGGTTGAGGCTAAATAACGATTAACACCTAAATAACGTAAATCCGAACTAATCCAAGAAACTGTCCCCGGAATTACATCTAATACCGCTTCTAATTGATCTTGAGTTAATCGTAAGGCTTCTTCTGCATTTTTACGCGCCGTAATATCAATTCCAACCACAAAAGCCGCTTGATTATTATTATATTTTTGAGCTACCATTAAATAATGTCGTACCTGTTCATTAATAGAAACAGATAGTTCTTGAAAGGCATCAATAATCGAACTATCAAATAAATGTTGGACAAATTGAGTAAACTCAGAATTGTCTCCTAAAAACCCAATATGTTGACCGATAAAATGTTCTTTAGGCAAGTTGAACATATCCGCCAACCGTTGATTCACTTCGAGATAACGCAAGTCTGAACTAATCCAAGAAACACTTCCAGGAACTGCTTGTAATACCGTTTGTAATTGATCTTTGGCAGTTCTCAAGGATTCTTCAGCTTGTTTTCGAGCCGTAATATCAATTCCAACCACAAAAGCAGCTTGATTATTATTATATTTTTGAGCAACGATTAAATAATGTCGCCATTTTTTTTGAACTTTCGTTCTAACTTCTCGATAAGCATCAATTTCAGGACTATTAAATAAATCTTGTACAAAGTTTTGGAATTCTGAACTACCGCCTAAAAAACCAATATTTTGACCTACAAAAGCTTCTCTAGGTAGGTTAAACATCTCCGCTAACCGTTGATTAACTTCGATATAAGACAGATCTGAACTAATCCAAGAAACCGTACCGGGAACGGCTTCTAATACCGTTTGCAATTGATCCCTTGCCGTTCTCAAGGATTCTTCAGCTTGTTTTCGAGCCGTAATATCGATTCCGACCACAAAAGCCGCTTGATTATTATTATATTTTTGAGCCACCATTAAATAATGTCGCCATTGACCCTGAATTAGGGTTCTCACTTCTCGATAAGCATCAATTTCAGGACTATCAAATAAATCTTGTACAAAGCCTTGGAATTCGGAACTGGTTCCTAAAAAGCCAATATGTTGACCGATGAAATCCTCTTTGGGGAGATTGAGCATATTAGCTAATCGGTCATTTACTTCAATATAACGGAGATCAGAATTAATCCAAGAAACGTTACCCGGAACTGCATCTAAGACCGTTTGCAGTTGATCTCTAGCTATGCGAAGTGCACTTTCAGCTTGTTGATGTTGCACAATTTCTTGCACTAAATTATCATTGGATTCTTTTAAAGCTGCTGTGCGCTCTGTTACTTTATTTTCTAATTCTTCATTGGCTCTTTGTAACGCTGCTTCAAACTGTTTTCTGATTTCAATTTCCTGTTGAAGTTGAGCTTTTGTAGCTTCTAATTCTATAGATTTTTGCTCTAACTGTTCGGCGCGTTCAATTCCTTGACTCACTTCAGCTAATAATTCAAAAACAATATCAGAGGCATTAAAATTGGCTTCATTAAATCCTAACCAAGGTAAAGGTTTAATCGGTTGTTCACTGGTGTATAAAACCTCAAATTGCTGATTCGGTAAAACTTGACCAATTCGGCAAACTTTAGCAACATGATGATTGGTTTCTAAACGAACCAACCCACCCGGAGCGAGGAAACGCTGTCCGTAAGAGGCAATGCGAATGCGTTCCACATCAAAGGACTCTGCTAATTCAACAGATTGTTTCCATAGATAAAGTTGACTATAAGCCGTTGCCATAGGGTCATTGGTAACCCGATCTTCTCCATAACGGTGTTTAAAGGATTGGACAAATTGATGATTTTCTGGGGTATTGAGACTTTGAAAATAATGAAAACAACTTAAATGACCAATCGCCGCATTGTGAAGTTGTTGAACTTCATCTTCCGATAAAGAAGTTGCTAAAATGGGAAGCTCAGAAGCGCGAATCCCACTTTCATAAAATTGGCGATAAAATACTAAATTGCGATCGCCTCTTAAGGTATTAATAATAATATCCGGTTGCGCCTGCCGAATGCGGGTAATAATCGGTTCAAAATCCCGCGTCGAAGAAGGAACATAAGCTTCTCCTACAACCTGTCCTCCGTGATGTTTCAGGTGAACTTTCATCAATTTATTTAGGGTATGGGAAAACACCTGATCCCAACCCAATAAATAACACCGAATTTTTTGATTTCGCAGTAACCAACTAATCGTAGATTCAACTTGTTGATTGGCACAAAATCCGGTATAGAAAATTTGGGTACAATTTTCCAATCCTTCATAAGGCGCTGGATACCACAATTGAGCATTAAAATTTTCCAGCACTGGTTTAACGCCATGACGGCTGGCTGAAGTCCAACACCCAAATAAGGTGGTCAGATTCTCCTGTTGAATCAGTTTTTTTGCTTTTCGCTCAAACGTGAAACAGTCTGAGGCTCCATCCTCAATCATTGGCTCAATCATGTGTCCTAAAACCCCACCTTGAGCATTAATTTCGGCGATCGCCATTAATTCTGCTTCTAGCAGAGGCCTTTCCCGATAAGCCATTGCTCCACTGAGAGAATGCAGTAACCCGACTCGTACACCTGGCATAGTTGATTAACGGCTGGTAGAACTAAACTTTCAATCTCGGGTAAGATAGCCGCACCCTCAAATTCCATTACCCTGAATACCTCACCTATGGATAGACTGTCCTATCACAACAGTCTAAGCTTCGATGAGCTTAAATCTCTAATCCGATAATTTAATGATCTTAGCAGCAAATTCTGATGACGTTGGTAGTTATAGCGCTACGCGCGATGGGTAGGACAGGTCTAAATCCTGAAACCCTTTCACACCTTACTGTTCCCTGTTCCCTTTCATCGTAGCGCTATAACCGTCAACCGTAAGCTATCAACGGTTAACCCTCAAGCTTCTAATAGCGGTTATCGCGTAAATATTGCAGAATTCCTTGGGCGATCGCTTGGGCCATACGACTGCGTTGAGCCGGATCACCTAACATATAGGCATCATAATTATTTGTCACAAACCCCGTTTCCACTAATACCGAAGGCATCGAGGTATTTCGCAATACATAAAAACGCGCTTGTTTAACTCCTCGATTGGGCAATTGTGAAAAACTGCTCATAATACTATTTTGAATATATTGAGCTAGACGACCACCACTGCTGTAGTAAAATGTTTCAATCCCACTGGCGGCTGCATTGGTGGCTGCATTGGCGTGAATACTGACAAATAAGGTCGCATTCATGCGATTCGCCATATCCACACGGGGTTCTAACTCAACGGTGCGATCATCCAAACGAGTCATCACCGCCTGTACCCCATTTTGTTGCAAAATCTGAGCCACCTGTTGAGAAATCGAGAAGACAACATCTTTTTCTCGCAGTCCGCTCACACCCACCGCCCCCGCATCACTACCTCCATGTCCGGGGTCAATAATCACGACTACTCGACTATTGGGAAGGGGAAGGTTAGACGGTGGAGTTGCTGAACGTGGCGGAAACGGAAACGGATTCGGATTCGTTTGCGGAGGATTAGAACGAGGGGGAAATGGTAAGGGATTAGTATTCGTTCTGGGGGGAAGAGGTCTAGGATTAGGAGTTGGAACCGTCGCAACGGGGGTACGTCCAGCCGGAGGAACCCCTAACCCTTCTCCGACAAAAGGTAAAGCCAGTTGTTTCGGACTACTTTGACTAATTTGACCCACTTCAATCCGGGTTGCGGGTTTAATTAATAACGTAAAGGTTTCCGGGTCTTCCCGACGTACCCTTGTCCAAATAATCGGACTCCCAACCTGTCGTTGGGGTAGGGAAACTCCCTCAGCTAAAGCCGCAGAAAAAAACGTAATACTATAGGACTGAGTTTCAGCATCCCAGCCACTACTATAGTTCAGGGGTTGATCCCCTTGGATCAGAAGTTGTTGGTTACGGATTTCAACGGATTTAATCGTCGCAAACCCCGCCGAAAGTTGAACGGCTGGAGGTGTCCCCCCTTGGGGCCAAACCGCCACCCCCCCGGCGGACGCTCTGGCTTGCCAATTTTGATTCCGTTTCGGGGTACTCATGGTGACTCGAACCACCGGAGGGCTGCTAGACAGTTGGGTAACTTGCGTAATCGTTACCCCATCTCGATTCACCTGTTTTCCCGCACTGGTTGACCGACTCGCCAAGGTTGCACCCAGGATATCTAAGGTCATCCAACTGCGATCTTGACTTTGTTTAAATTCAATCTCTGGCATTTTGCCTGTGGTGTGCAGCACAATGCCATTATCGCGAATTTCGACCTGAGCTAAGGTGGTATTCGCTTGATTCGGAATCGAACGATTAACCGTCTGTTGGGGCGTTGGAGGCTGCGGAGGCAGAGGGCGAGGGGTTGTCGCCACAGGATTCGGCTGTGCTACAGGGTTGGGTGTGGATGTACCGATAGGCTGAGGCGAGGGCAGTTGTACGCTCCACTGACTAGAGGAAATACCGCGAAACTGTACCCCTTGAGGATCGAGGGTGTAACCATTGGCTAATTCCACAACAATCCGAGCCGTTTGATTATCCACCTGACCGACTCGAATTTCCCGAATAGCACCCCCAATTACCTGCTGACGGGTAACGCCGCCTAAGCTGGTTCCGGGTAAATCAATCACTAAGCGGGTGGGATTGGACAACAGTTGAGCTTTGGGTTGTACCCCGCTATCGGTGGTAAAGGTTAGGCGGTTTTGAGCCGTTTCAAATTGCCAAGATTGTAGTCTCGCGGCTTGGGCGGGAGAGGTCAGGATAAAAAAGCTCGTTAAACTGGGTAGTAACCAACGCAAAAATAGAGTTTTTCCCATTCGTGACACGCTAAGAACCTGAATTAATAATTGAACCTGGGTCAAGGTTTTACACTCCCACAGCCACACCAAATCGGGATTGTCTTCGCTGTCGTCAGTTGTTGGCGAACAGTCGGAAGCTCGAATCCTCACACACCGTCTGAAAAACGCTGATTTGTCCCACTGGGACAGAATCAACAAAGCGAGTGAATCATATCATAGTTTAGCGATCGCAAGTTTTATTTACATCCCGTTATTGATTAATTCGGTGAGAATTTGTCAATTGAATATTTTGTTGGGGAATCCCAATGGAAATCTGATGTTGATCAAAGGCAATTTTTAAACGCCGTCGATATTCTCGTGCTACCGGCCATTGTTGTAGAGGTTGAGTTTTAATAAAAATCCGAATTCCCATTCCGGTATGATTGAGTTCATCGACTCCTAAAACCGTTGGCGGTTCTAAAATATAAAAACTCCAGTCCGGGTCTTGCTTCAGGGTTTGAGCGACTTCATTAATCACTTGAATCGCGTGATCAACATCGGTATGATAATCCACTCTTAAGGTTAAATCGATCTGTGACCAACCATTAGAAAGATTTTCAACGCTGGTAATAATTCGGTTGGGGACAGTAATTAAATTCCCGTTTGTATTTCGCAGTTGAGTAATGCGTAAATTCATATTCTCAACTTTACCGGAGAGTTGACCAATGGTAATCACATCTCCCACTGCAAATTGATCATCAATCAAAATAAAGACCCCGGCAATAATATCTTTAATTAAATCATTGAACATAATTGATAAAGCTAAACTGATTAACCCCCCTGCGGCTAAAATACTAGCAGAATTGACTTTTAAAACCGCCAAAATCGTAATCATCCAAATGATCAACCAAACCACAATAGCAATACTTTTTAAAGTTTGAGCTAAGGTGTAAGCTCGTAAAGAGCTACGACGATAAACATTAGGATTAACACTAAAAAAAGACGAATCTTCTAAGGCGATCATAAATCGATCAATAAACAGAAGAGTTAAGCGATTAGAAAGATAGATAAAAATTGTGATCATTAATAAAATATTAATGGCTCTTAAAATTAATTGATAATAGCGAGTTTGAGGAAACAAGCCTAAAATAATAAAAAAAGCCGTGTAAACGATGATAATTTTTAATATTTCTAAAACCTGACGTTGAAATGTATTCCAATTAATTTGCTTTTTAATTTCAATAAATTCTTGATTTGATTGCTCAGAATTAACATCAGTAATCGGTTTGGGTTTATCATGATTTAAGGGATGGGATGGAATATTTTCTGAGAGAATTTCCCATTTTTTCTTTAATTGTTTTTGTCGATAGGAAATCAAAGCTATTGCTATTAAAATTCCCAAGAGTAGAGAAAAAGCAATTGCAAATTTTTGCTTTAAAAAGTCAGGCTGACGTTCTGATTTAGCTTGTAAAATTCCTTCCTTAATAATCGGAATTAATTCCATAGCATGGCTTTCAGGATCAACGCCATCAATTTCAGCATCTAATGACGTAACAGTCATCAGTTCATAGGGTCTTTCTCGACCTTTCCAAGACGCATAAATTACAGGTAAATTATTTTTAATTTGATAAAAAACCTGTAAACTATTCCAGTCAAACTGACTATTAACAATAAATAAAAGTCGATTTTCTATTTTTCTAATCCGCCGATTAATCGCAGGATTTCCATTGTCATCATTACTGACACGAGGGGCACTAATTTGAAACAATTCTTGACCATCTAATCTGACAGTACCTTGTACGAAAGCGGAATCATCCCCAGGGCCGAGAAAATTGTTCAAAGAATTAGCATTTGGGACTTGTCCCCAAGCTTTCGGTATCGTGATTAAACTCAAGGTAATCAGCATTAAACTGATCAAAAAAATTCCTGGATATTTAGACTTAAAAAAACGCATTTTAACAAATAGTTAAATTAAACAGTTTAGGAAAATAAATTTAAAATTATACCCCCTAAACTTTAGAAATAGAGATCGATTGTTCACCCATCAAAATATCATTATTGAAGGTCATAGATTGGCTATCTTCCTGACAGATGGCTAAATCAAACCAGAAAGTTGTTCCCACACCTAACTCACTAATTAAATGCACTTGACTGCGATGTTTTTCAATAATATTTTTAACAATAGACAACCCTAATCCGGTTCCTTCTAAAGTATGAACTCGATTTTCCACCCGGAAAAACCGAGTAAAAACAGCACCTTGATCTTCCGGCGCAATTCCAGTCCCTGTATCAGAAACTTCTGTGCGAATATAACGAGTTTTCTGCTTATTTTCAACTAAGTGCAAATCAACAGGACGAGGGGGAGGAGGCGAAATAATCCAGCCTCCTTTTTCAATTTCTTCAAGTTCTTGATCAATCTTGAGATCATCTTCTTCCAACAAATAAACCCGAATAATCACCCGTCCCCCCGAAGAGGTAAATTTCAAAGAATTCCCGACTAAATTCGTTAAAACTTGCAACAATAAATCATAATGTCCTAAAACTGAAGGTAAATCCGGTTCAATTTCTCGACTTAGTTCAATGCCTTTATCCTTCGCATTCAGTTGATAGGTTCTCAAGGTTTGTTCTACGACTTGTGCCATATCAACAGGTTCAAAATGATAAATGCGACAAGATTCTAATCGAGATAAATCTAACACATCATTAACTAAACGAGTTAAACGATCTGTTTCATGATTCGCCGTTGCTAAAAATTCTTGTCGTTCTTCCTCCGTTAAATCTTCCCCATAATCATGCAACGTTTCAATAAAAGATTTTATATTAAATAACGGTGTTCTTAATTCGTGGGAAACATTACTAATAAACTGACTTTTAGCATCATTTAACTCCACTTCACGGGTAATATCCTGAATGGTCATGGCAATTCCTTTTAAACTTTCCCGATAATTCCCTTCTTCGGGATGGTTTGCCATAACATCATACCCGTCTGTTTCTAGTCTGTGGTCTTCGGTGTCTTTTTCATATAACGTACATTCCTGAACATAGGGACGTTCTGATAATTCACAAGTATTATTCGTATCATTAATACAACTATAACATAGAGGTTCAGTCCCCGGAGATTTATGTAATAAAACCGTTGTTAATAAAATTCTCAACGTGCGGTTGGTTGGTTCTCCCAAAGAACAGCGAAACTCGCCCCCCTCTAAGGTTCCACAGGCGATATTTTGTAAAGGTTCAGATAATTCTTCAGCAACTAAAGTCGGTAAAAAGTTGAGAACATTATTACCAATAACCGTCGTTCCTTCCCACCCAAACAGACGGCGTGCTGTGGGATTCACTAACATTAAATTCAATTCTGCATCAATTAAAACTGCCCCATCAGCAATGGTTGAAACTAAGGTTTCTAATTTCGCTTTTTCGGCTGTTAGTTCTTCAAAATTTTGTTCTTCAAAACTTTCTAGGCGTTCAGCCATTTCATTGAAACTCGATATTAATTCTCCTAATTCACCCCCAAAGGGTAAATCCACTCGTTGATTAAAATTTCCCGCCGTAATATTTTTAACTCCTTGCACCAATTCCTTAATCGGTTGAGTAATGGTTAACGCATTAAAAACCGCCCCTAAAATCACCATCACCCAAATAGAAACAAACACCGCTAAGGTGACATCACGGGTTAAATTGGAAGACACCACAACGGTCGGATTTGGATTAATTCCGATGGCTAAAATGCCTAAATAACTGCCATTGTGCATCAAAGGAACAAAAACATCTGTTACCTCTCCCGCAGGTGTTAAATGTTGTCTAATCATCGGTAAATCAGCAAAATTTCCTGACTCCACACTGGCTAAAAAATTATCCGGTAATTGCATCCGTCGCCGCAGTGTTAAGGAATTTTGCACCGCCGAATCAGAAAAGGGTAAACCTAGGTAAATTTCCCCTTCTTGATCCGCATATAACATATAACGAACACTAGAGGTACTGGTGTAAAATTGACGAGAAAATCGTGCGACTTCATCCCGTTTTTCCTCGGCAATTAGAGGGGCAACATTGGCGGCTAAAAGTAACCCTAAATCTCGACCGTAACGGGTATCATTAAGACGAGCATCTTCCTGAATGGTATTAACTGCCCAAAACGTTAAACTACTCATCAACAAAGAAACCACCAGGGTTGCCCCCGCCATTAACCGAGTTTGCAGGGTAAACTCTGACCACCATTTGCCAATAATGTCACCTATTTGTTTGAGGACTCTCAGCATTTTAGGACGATTTGGGGATTGAGGGTTCGGGGGTAACTCTGGGTTCATCGGCAATACAGTTAGGGTTCCTGATTTGTCGATATACCATATTCATCTGTGGAGATGCAGAGTTTTATCCCCAGTCAGCGTTAAGTTTTGTTAACAACACTATACATCCTAACAGCAGTTATCAGTTATCAGTCATCAGTGATCAGTTATCAGTGTGTCGGGGCTGCTGGCTGTCAGATGTGGATTATTAGCTAAAATCTTGATAAATCCGCCTAATGTCTGGCTATCTCCTGAAAGCCAGCTTCATCCAGTCACTACAAACTCTAGCTTTATGAGTGAATCAACGGTCTACTTCTGAACTGATAACTGATAACTGATAACTGATAACTGTTAATGGTCAACCCTAAACCCAATATCCCGACGACAGTAGAGTCCTTCAAAGTTAATACAGTCAACCGCTTTGTAGGTTTGGGTGATAGCTTCTTTGAAGGTAGACCCAATGGCTGTAACCCCTAAAACTCGTCCACCATCGGTGAGAATTTGGCCGTCTTGAAGTTTTGTTCCCGCATGGAATACGATGGCCCCCGATGCTTCTGCTTCTTCTATTCCGGTGATGATTTTGCCTTTTTCATAGGAACCTGGATAACCCCCAGAAGCTAACACCACACAAACAGAAACCCCAGGTTTCCAGGTGAGAGGAACTTGTTCTAGGCGTTGTTCACAACAGGCGAGTAACACTTCATCTAAGGGGGTGTCTAATAAAGCGAGAACCGCTTGGGTTTCCGGGTCGCCAAACCGACAGTTAAATTCTAAAACCTGAATTTCGCCTTCTGGGGAAATCATCAACCCGGCATACACCACTCCTCGATAATCTATTCCCCGTTGACGTAGGGTGGCTAAAGTAGGTTCTAAAACCTCTTGTTGGACACGCGGCATCAGTTCAGCCGGAACAATGGGAGTTGGGGCGTAAGCACCCATTCCCCCCGTATTGGGGCCAGTATCCCCTTCTCCGGCTTGTTTATGGTCTTGGGCGGGAACTAAGGGGCGAATGGTTAGACCGTCGGTGAGGGCAAGTACGGAGGCTTCCTGTCCGGTTAAGAAGTCTTCCACGACAACTCGCAGGTTATCCTGGCCAAATTCCCCAGCAAAAATACTATCGATGGCTGCATGGGCCATTTCAACGGTTGTGGCAACCGTGACCCCTTTTCCGGCGGCTAACCCATCTGCTTTAATGACAATAGGGGCGGTTTGCACATAAGCTTTAGCTGTTTGAGCATCGGTAAAGACAGCAGCTTTAGCAGTGGGAATTCCGGCTTCTTCCATGAAGGCTTTTGACCAAGCTTTACTGGCTTCAAGTTGCGCCCCGGCTTGGTTAGGGCCGAATACTTTAATATTGTGTTGTTGTAAATAGTCGGTAATTCCTAGGGCGAGGGGTAATTCTGGCCCAACGACAACTAAGGATATTCCCTGAGTTTCCACTAAGGTTTTGATACCTTCAAAGTCTTCTACAGATATCGGATAATTTTGGCAGCCTTTGAGGGTGGCTGTTCCCCCATTTCCAGGGGTACAAAACACTTGTTCAACGTTGGGTGACTGGAGTAATGTCCAAGCGATGGCGTGTTCCCGTCCCCCATTTCCAACGACTAGAATTTTCACGTTTTTTTGTTCTCGAATTGATGAGCAGTTTTTGATTGTACAATTGTGGCGGTTGTTTTTACATCCGGTTGAGGATTGCTATATTTTAACCGAAAAATATAACCTGAAAAAACATCTATATAACTGTCTAGGGGCGAGGCGCGCCTCGCCCCTACGATGAATTCAATTTCAAGCCATTTCTACAATAGATTAAAATTTGCTATGTATAATTTAGTATAATTTAAAAATGAACTTGCTTTTAAGATTAAGCCCAATGACTGATAATTTTTATCCTTTAACTTGTGATTACGATCTTTTATTGATTGATAAAGATACTTTTACTGTTGCTCGGTTTAAAGAATTTGCGATGGATTCTTTGAATAAAACAATATATAGCAGATGCTCATCAAATCACGGGCCTGAGATTTTTAATTATCTTAATAATTATGGCTATGAAATAGATCAAAAAATTGTACTAACATTAACACAAAGCTCTTGGAGTAATGTTAGTACGTCTGTTGAATGTAAATTATTGAGTTTAACTTCTGGTAAAGGTTGGATTAGTGGGAAATTAATTATAAAAAGCACTGTGAATTTTTTCCCTGAAGACTATAAAAACTTTACTTATGATCCAAAATCTCCATCTTATCCAAAATCTGAAATTGACATGGAATTACAATTTTGTCCCGACGAACTCGAACCATTAGAAACCTCTGATGCTTCCTTAGATGAATTGAGACAAAAACTACAAATTTATTAATAATAATAGAATTTGAGGATATTTCATAGGGTACTTTTTCTCGTTTCTCTCGTTCCCTGATTCCACCCATCGATTACAACTTAAGGCAGAAAAGCTGTTGTCAAGTGGCATAGGGAGACAGATCTAAAAGGGGTTTTTGCCGAGATTTAGGGATAACTTTAACAATCCCTAAATCTTGATTTTCCGGTGCAGTAAAGTAAGCAATAGGGTCAGATGCTTTTTGCGCTCGATTGAGCTAAGTTAAAGTGATAAAAACCCCGGAATAACATTTCGATAGAAGCGGTATCATCAGTCAGGCAGATCAGGCTTGTTGACGGCATGGTAGAGCATGATGCCATCGCGCATCAGTGAGACCTCGAATCCGTAGGCTGGTGTCTGCCGCTCGGCACTCGTTTGCGCGGTGCAGCGAACCTCAAAGATGTCGCCTGTACGGACTTGAAATGGCGACAATGCCACATGAACGGGTGCCCAGCTCGTGTTGTCGAAAGCATCGATGACTTGGCCTAGCCCCACTTCGAGGTGAATCCATAACAGCAAGCCATCAAACACACCGTCACGGGTGGCGATGAAGCTTAGTTGGCACTCCCTCGAACGCGGTGGCTCACCGCTCTGGAAGTCGAGTGCCTCGAAGATCTGCTCCGGTGCTAGAAGACTGGCGCGGGGGATATTGTGGATCTTGTAGCGTGTCAGATCGATCACCTGCCCGAAGGTGTCGGTCATCGACGGCGCGAATGAACGGATCAGTGCCTCCGTTGCATCGTCGGGGTAGAGATGGGACGGTCGCTCCACTGGACTCACCCAGGTCTTGCAGCCTCGGGGGATCATCACCGCATCGTCTGTGAGCAGGCGTCGGGTAGCGTCGTGCAGGAAACGTGTCGCACCCTCGGCGTCGCCGATGGAGCCGATAATCTCGGACACACACACCTCCCCTAGCTCCGGCAGATCGATCTCCGTGGACAGTCCGTGGATGAGTGTCAGTTGCTCCCCGAGGCAGAGGGTCTCGGCAAGAGCGCAACCGCGCTCGTAGGCGTCGCGGTTGGCCTCGATGGCGTAAATCTTCCGTGCACCCGCTATCGCGCAGAGTTGGGTCAGAAAGAGCCGCGAGCCCGGACCGATCTCCACCACCACCCGGTCTCGGACGGTCGCGTCAATCACCCGACGATACACCTCGTTGCGGACGCTGTCGCGCACAAGCATCTGGTAGACGGTCTCATCCCAAGACGCATGGTGGTCGGCGAGATAGGGGAAAGGCAGGCGCAGGACTTGCTTGGCGCGGATCATTGCCCAGATCTGATCGGCGAGTTCAATCTCACGTGTCACCTATGATACCTCCCTGGACTGGGACTCCAGCATGTTCATGACGGCTCCTTGCCTCTGAAGGTCGTTGTGCAATCCGCAGCCGGAGGCCACTCTTTGGTCGCGATACTGTGCCCATGTAGAGTGGTACCGACCGCTCCGAAACCGGCGTAATGTCAAAGCCTTGAAGTGCCTGGGCAAGGATGAGTTGACCTTGTATCAGCGAATAGCGCATCGCCACACAGGTGCGGCGACCGCCACCAAACGGCATCCAGGCGAAGCGATGGCGCGTGTCCGTCTCTGCGAAGCGCTCCGGCTCGAAGCACTCGGGTCGCTCCCAGTGCTCCGGGTGATGATGAATGGCATGGGTGATTATCGAGACGATCGTGCCTGCGGGGATCGGAACCCCGTCGATCTCATCATCGGCAGTGGCCATGCGCTGGATTTGATACACGGGTGAGCAGAGCCGTAGCGTCTCCTGGATGACCATGCGGCAATAGCGCAGGCACTCAAGGTCTTCGTAGGTAGGCACGCGCTCCCCCAGAATCTGATCCACCTCCGATCGGGTGCGCGCCAGAGCAGCCGGATTGTGAACCAGTAGATCCAGCATGCACCGACTCGTGACCGCCATGATCTCGTAGCCGCCGAGCAGCAGAGACACAACCTCGTCGCGCAGAAATTCATCAGTCATGTACTCGACTGCATCATCATCGACCTGGGAGAGCAGGATGCCTAGTAGATTCGTGTCCGAACCCCCGTCCTCGATATGCCGATCCATGAGCTGCGTGGTGATATCGAGCACCGCCTTGATGGCCTTCTGCTGCCGTTCCTGGCCGAACAATGGTAGCCATTGCGGGAAGCCCGATCCGATTATGCTGAGCCAGATGTGATCCATGACCACTTCGCTGTTGGCTGCAAGTTTGTCCGCCTCTTCGTTACTAATGCGCACGCCGAACATACTTCTTACACTGGCATCAATGGCGATCCGGCTCAGGGTCGCGCCAACGTCGATGACCCCCCCGATGCACTCGGCTGAGTCCCATTCGCGGAGGTGCTCGGTGATCACCTCAATGAGCAGCTCGCTGAGGGAGCGGATGTTGGAATTGCTAAAGTGTGGCTGAACCGTCGCCCGCTGGCGACACCAGATCTCGCTCTCGCTGTCCGCAGTGGACAGACCCTCGTTGGTTAGTTCGCGGATTGCTGCCCGAAAGCCCTGGTTGCCGCCCTTGCTGCGGTAGTTGTCAGCATTGTCCACCAGCACATACTGAGCGTGCCTCGGCTGGCACAGGGCGATGGCTTCCGTTGCACCAAGCTTGATCCGAAACAGATCGCCGTATTTCGCCCGAGCATCGAGCCAGAAGCTGGGCTGCGCCTTGGCGAGATCTGGGATCACGCCGACGTATGGCCAGCCACCGATCTTGGGTAAGTTCATGTCCATGGTTAGCCCCTTAGCTTAGATAGTCTTCGGCACCGCCGGCACGGACGGTGTCAAGCGTGAAGCAATGG
Organism: Planktothrix sp. FACHB-1365; assembly: GCF_014697575.1. Lineage (GTDB taxonomy): Bacteria > Cyanobacteriota > Cyanobacteriia > Cyanobacteriales > Microcoleaceae > Planktothrix. The sequence continues at coordinate 86,864 of NZ_JACJSC010000016.1, forward strand.
AATCCACCGGAGAATAGCCGTCGGTGCCGATGGCGAACCGGAATAGTGGTGAATCCGTGCCGCTCCAGGGTGCGTATCAATTCCGGGAACAGGGAGTTGACCACGACGGTATTCTCGTCGATGGAGAGTACGTTCAGGTCGATGTAGGTGCTGGTGAGTACCAACTCATCATCGTCATAGTGCGGAAAGATATTCTCCGTCGGTTCCGGCGGGTAAATAACATCCCACTTCTGGAGCGACTCCGGGATCTGCTCACGCACAGAGGGGTTGCGTAGCAGCAGCAGACCTGGGCGCAACGGTAGGATGGTACTGTCAATGTGATTGTCGTTCAGACGATAGACTCGGTGGAAGCGGAAGCGACCTTCAAAGTGACGCTCCAGCCATTTCAGACCAAGCTCATGATTCTCGGTGGAGACATTGACTAGGATGTCTTTACCAAAACGCAGGCATTGGGCGCTGTCGAACATAATCTCGAAGCCGGTATCGAACTCGGATGACTCCTGGGAATAGACAGCCTGAATAGCCGGTACATTCTGACCAGACACATAGGAGGTGTCGAACGAGCGATCCGTCATCATCGGCCGCGGCATGGAAGACCAGCGCGAACCGCCTCGGAAGTAATGATAAAAGATAGGTTTGAGCAGATCGTTCTCGAAATAACGCGCCCGCACCTGTGGGGCTGTTTCGATGATCTCATCGCCAACAATCATGGCTTGATCACGAACGTTGAGTGCTGGCATCGTCGTCGCTTCCCAGTAAGGGGTACGAAACCGCATCACCTCTGTCAGTGGCGTTGGACGGTGCACGGTCACCTGAGCCATCTTCAGCGCCGTGACCAGCCCTTCCACGTCCTCATTCAGCTCTTCGAGGTATTGCTTGCTGAACTTGCGTACTGGCGTGCGCTTATTGGCGTCGTCCATTGTCGCCTTGTTGTGTTCGTAGTAGGGATACCAAAACGCCGAATAGGCTTGATCGTGAAAAAAGAGCTTGAATGATAGTTCAAGCTCCTGCGCGTCGTAATGAACGGGGGAGCCCACAATCACCTCTTTTAGGGGAGACCACTCATCATAGCTGTTGACTTTCATCAGTCTGTTTGGGCTTTTTGTGTCGAGGAATGAGCCTTGTAATGATGGGTCGGAAAGGTCATCGAGACCCCGACCGTCAGTGATAGCTGGATCAGAAGCCATAGGAACGATATTTTTCATTTGCACTGAGACTGTAGATGAGCTTGCTGCCTAGCAACGACAGAAACTTGAAGGCAAGGGTCGGTGCGGGCATGGTGGGCATGGCTCGCAGTGCCGAACGCGCCACATCGGGACGGGCCCCCGGTCCGGTGAGGCGGTACTGAGCCGAACTGATGGGCCCGAACATCACCTTACTCCAGGTGGGGAGGTCGCTCACAAAGAGTTGACGCAGAGGCGGCTTGCAGCCGATAACCTCGGCGACGCTCTCAAGGAAGCGTAGATAGTCCGTGAGAGTCGCGAGTCGCTCGGCATCTGCCACAAAATGTTCACGATCTAGACGCCCATGGGTTTCGATGTCGCGAGTCATGTCGGTGCTGCTTGGCAACTGCTTGATACCGCTAACGAGCAGCGCGAAGTAGCGTGCCTGCATCTCGGCACAGGGGGGGATGCTACCAATACCAGGTCGCACAAAGCCGATCCACGCAAGCTCGGTACCAATGGCTGGATCGATCATGCGCTTATAGAGTCCGCGAACGCGCGTACCCATATCGACGAGATCAGGATGGTGTTCAGCGAAGAATGGAAATTGGGTCTGATAGCCTGTACACAAGACAATGGCATCGCAATCGAAGTGGGTGCCGTCAACAAACTGCACGCGACCCGGCTCGATGCGCTCGATGCCTGGCTTGTATTCAGTGCCGTGGTGGATCAGAGCCTCAACGAAAGCACTATTCTTGGTGGAGAATCGACGAAACGCCGATAGGCCACGGGCGGCGTTGATTTCCGCGGCTCGGTGAAGCACCTTGGGATCGTCGTCCGGCCCCATGTAGGCGTCGATCAAACGCAGATTGAGCTTGAACAGCGACGATTCCATCACTGGCAGTGGAATTGCGTGGTAACACCGGCTTGAATCCACATCCGTGGGTTGACCGTTGTAATAGCGTGGAATGACGTAGCCCGGCCCTCGGCGCGTTGAAACTGCCGTCGCTTGGGCAACCTGGGCGATTTGAAGCGCGATGTCGGAACCGCTTTCACCGAGTCCGACGATCAGCACACGGCGGTGGGCGAAGCACTCTGGCCGCCAGTAGTGAGACGAATGCAGCACATCACCGCCGAAGTCATCGAGTCCGGGCCATGTCGGACTGTTGCCACGTTGGTGGCTGCCGGCACAGACAGCAACATGATCCACCTCGAATTCTTGCTCCTGAGCAGGTGGGTGAGGGCTTGACGAGGCCGCTTCGATATAGGCTGGCGGCACTTGGCGGCGGGGTGTCGCAGTGCCCTCTTGCACGCTCTGTACGCGAACCCGCCAAGTGCCCGTACCCGCGTCGCGGCGGACTGAGGTCACGTGTGTGGAGCAATAAATGTGCGGGAAAAGCTCGAAGCGCGCAGCGTAACCGTACAGGTATTCAAGGTATTCGGCGCAAGTCCAAACATGGGCCTCGCCCTCCTGACTCGGGTGATCGCCAAAGCTGGTGAGCAGATTGCTGCTGACGAGCCGCAGGTCGTCGTAATGGTTTGCGAAGACACCGCCGATCATCGACTGTTGCTCGAAGACGAGCACATCATGCCCCTGCTCAAGCAACTCTTTAGCCGTGACTAATCCTGATGGCCCCGCACCAATGACCGCGATCCGCCGACGCTTGATGTCCATCTTACGCATGTTCTATCGATCTCCCATTCCACCTTGCTCTTATAACCAACTATTTCTTTGCTATAAATAATATCAGTAGACCGAAAATTTTTACGATCGCACCCTAAAAGTCAATAATTAAGAATGATTCAATCCATTGTGGACTTACACCGTTATCCCATCCTGGACACGCAGGCCGGGGGCGGTCGCTCAGTGGTAGAGGCCTGTCATCGCCAGTTTCGTGAGACTGGCCTGTGTATGTTGCCCGGTTTCTTGCAGCCCGAAGCCCTCTCAACTATGGTCGGCGAAGCACAGCGACTCTCCGGCGAGGCCCACATCACCGAGCAATACGGAGGCTCAGACACCTCGACGGATCCGCGGGCGACCCATGCCAAATTCGGTGCTGTCGCCTATGACCGGCTGGCGGACGACTCGCTGCTCCGGGCACTCTATGAATGGGACGGCCTCACGAGCCTAGTAGAGGCGATCGTGAACCAGCCCCTCAATCGCACCGCTGATCCGCTGGTGTCTTGCACCTTGTCCTATTTCTCTCAGGGGGACGAACTGGGCTGGCACTACGACTCCAACGAGGCGACTGTATCGCTGCTGCTGCAAGCAGCGGACGAAGGAGGTGCTTTTGAATTCGTGCCGAGAACCCGCGGTCACGGAGTCGATGCCAAGGAGCGGGAACAAGCCGTGTTGGATGGGCAGGCTGAACATCTGATTAGCCCTGATCTCACAGCTGGCACTCTCTCAATCTTCAACGGTAACCAGGCCCTACATCGAGTGTCGCCCAATACCGGCAAACGCCAACGAATTGTAGCCCTGCTCAATTATGCAGCCGAAGCTGATTATGTCTTTAACGAGCAGGTTCATATGCGATTTTTCGGCCGAACAAGCCCAAGCATGAGGAAACAAACTAGACGAATACCGTGACACAGGAAATACACGGGATACTTAATAGCCTCGTCTCTTTAGAGCGCAGAGTGTCAATCATAGCAACGTATCCAGGTTATAGCTTGACATTTGCGGCACCCAATGCCGTTCCGACGACGTGGATTTTGACCACGAAGCTCAGCCGAGTTCTATGCTATCGCCCGGGCAAAGCTCGCGAACCTCGATCGAGCCAAGGCCTTTATTAGTCAGTCGTTCAGCCAACGCATTAGGTCTGCCGATCAACCCTGGGAAGATACCAAAGTGCATAGGAATGACTACCTGTGGCTGAAGCAACTCAACCGCCTTCACCGCTTCTTTCGGGGACATGGTGTACTTGTCACCAATCGGAAGCATCACCACAGTCGGTTCGTACAGTTCGCGGATGAGCGCCATGTCACCAAACACATTGGTATCACCCGCGTGATATACGACCGTGCCGTCCGAGAAGGTCAGAACATAGCCCACCGCCTCGCCGCCGTAGATGATGCTACCGTCGTCATCCTGGATACCACAACTGTGGTCTGCGTGAACCATGGTCAGACGCACGCCGTGGTGCTCCACCGTACCGCCTTTGTTCATGGTCGTGAGGTTCTCGACACCCTTGCGCTCCAGCCATTTGCATAGTTCAAAGATACCGACCACGATCGGTTTGTGTTCGCGGGCCAGTGGTACTGCGTCGGCGATATGATCGAAGTGTCCGTGGGTAATGGCCATGATGTCGATGTTTGCGAAGGATTTTCGATCATCGGGACAAGCCGGATTACCGGCAATCCAGGGATCGATGAGCAGGTGCTTGCCCTCCGGAGTCTGGATAGAAAACGTGGCATGGCCGAGCCAGGTTGCCGTGATGGTCATGCTTGTTCACCTCGATTCAAACGAATTGATTCAGGGCGCATGGTGCGTGTCAGGGATAGGTGCAATCGTATCATGAAGAGCCGCTGAGTCCACAAGACACCCGCGTTCAAACTCGCCGTGGGGAGATTGACTCTTTCCCAAAGGTCGCGTAAAAAGAAATCGGTAAGCGCCGACGCTCAAAACGCACCCGATCCGAAAGAAATTATTATGCAGATAACCACTTTACAAAACAAAACCGTCGCTCCCCTTGGTTTGGCCAGCGTCCCCGACAAGGACATGGATCCGCGCTGTCCGGGCCGAGCCGCCGCCGCTGGCATCGATTATTTCTTCTTCTACAATCTGTCTTACACCTCGATGATCGACGGCTTAAAACCCCTGCTGGCTGAACGGCGGGACACCATCGCCGTAGCCACTGGCAGCCTCAGTCGTGGCCGGAGCGACCTGCGCAGCTACCTCGATCAAGTACGTATTACACTCGATACCGAGGTGATAGACGTGTTCTATGCCGAGTGGATCCGACCGGACGATGACATGGATCAAGTCCTCGGTGAGGTCTTGGACGAACTGCACAGATGGAAAGAGCAAGGCATCATCCGTTACGTCGGTGCCTCTGTGCACAACCGCCCCCTCGCCCTCGCGCTATTGGCAAGCCGCAAGGTCGAGGTATTGATGCACCGTTACAATATGGCTCACCGGGGAGCGGAAGAAGCCGTCTTGCCTACCGCCCTCCAACTGGACGTGCCAGTGATCGCTTATACCTGCACCCGATGGGGTTCCTTGCTCCAGGGTCACGATGCTTGGACTGGAGACATCCCCGCCGCGTCGGACTGTTACCGCTATTCTCTCGACCACCCAGCCATCCACCTAGCCCTGACCGCGCCGGCGACGCTGGAAGAACTCGAGCAAAACCTAGACATCCTTCACAACCAGAGCTTAGACCCCACTACCAAACGTCGCTGGGAGGAGTACGGGACTCTGATCTACGGCGACGGTCGCGATGCCTTCGAGACAAAGTGGCTCTAGGGCGTGTCATCAAATAGGTGCGACCTAGTTTAGAATCAGTAGACTCAGTGAATTAAGTCAATCGATAGGAGTGCTATTATGACGCGCCGATATGCCTTGCGCGACGACCAGTGGGAGAATCAAAGACTTATTGCCGGGGCGATAGGAAACTGTCGGGGTGACAGCTAAAAACAATCGATTATTTGTCGAAGCCTTATTGTACCGTTATCGAGCAGGCATCCCTTGGCGGGACTTACCCGAAGGATTTGGAGATTTTGGTTCTTCCGTACTTGCAGTTCGCAAACTTTCACTGTTTCTCGTAAGGCGGATAAATGGTTTGTTTCTTTCGTTTTGGATGCCGAAAAAGTTACTCCAATTTATCACCCAATCGAACGAGTTGGAGTTAATTTAGGTATTTTAGTGAGATTTGGAGCAGTTTTTTGGGGCAGTAGGATGAGTCAATCGACGATCAACTGGAAACAGGGCTTTCAGCTTCAAGGGTATCATATCGAGAAACAGAATATTCGTGTTCTACTTATTGGGGATAGTGTTATCGCTGGAACGAAATTCATTCAGTGTTTTCATCGACACATCCACATCAAAGAGGCTGGCGGTGAGAAGAAGTTCGAGATAGTCAAGCAAATTACTACGGAAGCAATGGGCTGGAAGTTCCTATTATTCCTCACAGATGAACTCTCTATCGATGTTGATTTCATATTTATATTTCTTCATGCTGCGGAAACAATAGCAAAACCATCTGAGTTTAGGCATGTGTATGCGTTATTCAGTTACCTCCATGCTTATGCTAGTGATGGTAAGATGCCCCATGTAGTTATCTTCCGAACCCCAACAGGCAGTAGCTACGGTGAGTTTAAGCGTGAATTATGCCAGCTTGAAGCCAGGGTTCACCAAGAGCTAGGAGCTTCTCTTGTTGAAATTTATTCTCCTCAGACAGACCTGCGGGAAGATGAAACCCATTACACACAAGAAGGTATATTGAATCTGTCAAAGAGCATCTCAGAACTTTGTGATCAGCTGCAGAGAGTTCAGGTGTTTAATGAAGCGGGCGACTTGAAAGGTTTTCTCAGCAACTCGTTGAAGTTCAACGTACTAAGGAAAAAGACGGCAAGGTCTGGTTCTTCTGAGGACATTTGTCGCTTAATACTAGAGCCATCTTTCCGAGATGTAGAGTATTTGTTTCCTCATGAATCCATTCAGGTAACAGGGGTTGGGAAGGAGGTTCTTTGCTTATGTTTCATTGGTCCTTATTCTGGGGTTATAGCTGTTCGCACAGTTTCGGATTCTCATGCAATCACGCTTTCAGACTCATGGTGCACTGTCTCCCGTCCGTATGTTGTATCTCTCTGTTGTTCTGAGGAGAGTGTAGAGCATCTCTTGGAGATTACACTGACTGACAAAATACCCAAAGTGCAAAAGTACACATTGTCTGAACGCTTCGATCATGAGCCATTGATCGACCAAAGCAAGAAGTCATTCGAGTTCGAGATTTCTAACTACAGATATGCTGGACCTACGTTGTTCCCATTTGTGGCTTTTTGTATTATCGATTATTGAAGCTATTCGGCGGCGAGATGATACGGTACTCGACAAGAGATTTTCCTCAAAAATTGAACTTGTCCGCCGTCAATAAGCGCGGTAATGAACATCGAGTGATTAGAGGAATTGGTTTAATAAGCTGTATTTATCTGAAACAGGATAAATGCAATTAAAAAGAAACTAGCGATCGCTAACCCTGCTGTATTTAATTCACTCGCGATCGCTAATATTAATGTTAAGCTAATACCCAGAAAAAAGAGATTAGCTCCGATTAAAAGTTGACAAGGAAGTGAAGCTCGTTTCCAATTCATCGCTCTTATTGATTCTCCGAGGATTTTTGAACTTGCTGACGATACTGAGTAATCTTATTAACCGCTTGTTGGTCAGCTTGATCAATATTGAGAGACATCTTTTATCCCCGTAAATACACCCCATTTCATTCCATGAATTAGGATAAAAAGTGCGATATCAGGACGCATAACCAGATCAGGATCATTCACTAAATCTAGCCCTAACACATCTGAATATTTCCGATAATTGTAATTCCAAGTGAGTTGTACATAACCCCGTCCGTCCATAGTAGGGATAATAAGGTAAAGTTTTGCGGTCATTTTACCCTTCAATTTCACCCAAATAATAGGATTCTTTTACGGGTTGGAAACTATCATTTGAATTTCTGCACAGAAGAGTTGATCTTCAACTAACACGCCAGAGGTAATATTATCAAACGGAGGCACCACAAGTAGCGGATGCAATTCTCGATCCCTCGGCGCAATTACCAGAACTGAACTATTACATCCAGATTGAATTCGTAGGACTCTTTTTTGATTTGCTCAAATTGAGCCTTCAGGTCGGCGTTCATCGCAATATTTTGAGGAAGATTTAGGGAAAATACTATTTTCAAATTTTTTTCAGACTCCTTGGTCAGACTCACGGAAAAGTTTTCTGTTTCTATTGGAATTCCTGCCTCGCGGAGATCGAGGAAAGAGTTCAGATGAGCGTCCGTGAGCCACTGGTGCTTGCTCAGGTAAGCTCTGGCTGCATCCAGCTTTGGCTCTCCCTCGCCGTATTCCCGCTCCAAGCTTACTGCTTTCTTCATGCGCTCCCAGGCACGACGTCTGCCCTCTCCCCCGCCCCCACCATAGGGAGTATTTAGATTGCCAGAGAAAATAGTCTGACTTTCGGCAGTTTGTATCTCCATCTGTTTCACAGAAACCTTTCGCGCCGCAAGCAGGCCGCAGAGAGTTGCGAAATGAACGCACTTCGCTTGGGCAAAGGCATAGGAAGCGTCAAGAGCGTCCGCATAGTTTGAAGGGTCATAAGGACTCTGGATCAGCACGCTTCCAGGGTTAAGAAGTCCACTCCCCCTTAGTTTTTCAACAAGGGGACTGTTCTCTGTAGTGGAAGCCTCTAATAGTGAGACTTGTTCTTTTCGGAAAAGCTCAGAACCTTCTAATTCGAGATCCTTCAAGTCAACACGGGAAAACACCATAATGACTCGGCGCTTCTCAGGCTCTTGCGGAAGGGAGTTGTAACCCATTTTTTCTCCTTTGACTCTATTTCTTGAATCGGCTAGCTATCTTTTAGTTTTTCGCGATCAGGGATCGACGGTTTAGAAGGAGGGAGGTGAGAGGGAGTTTTGATAGAATCACCATCAAAGCATTGTTGATCGCAATCAAGCCTGCTATTAACAAGATCAACTTCCGAATTACTTGCTGTAAAATCGCCCGGGTGACTTGTGGTTGTGCTGGCTGAGGAATTGTCGGGGTGATTGGTGGTTGAATTGGTTTTCGACTCAACTCGGCACTCAGTTGCCGACTCGCCTCGGTGTTCGGGCTTGTTTTGCTGGCTGGTTGCGGGTTCAGCTTGCTGACTGGTTGCTGAACTATCAGGGGGACTTGTGTTTGAAGTAGCACCCCCAGAAGTAGGGGTATTGTTACCGCGACTGTTAACTCTCTCAACAAGTCCTTACCAGAATTCTCTCTGTACTTTTTTTGGGAAACGTCCTTCAAGGCTTGTTCCATTGTTTTTAGTATTTCGTCCTCGAACGTTCGTTGAACTTTCTCATCGGAGGCAAATTTTTCAGTCATGGAGCGAACTTCTTCCCCCCATTTTTCTGTCCATTCTTCTGGTAACTTGCCGGAAATAATAATAGGTGCTTCTCGATTGATGCAATCACGCTCTACCGGAACTGCCTCAATGACGAAATCCGAATCCCTGCGATATAAGGTTATCTTAGACTCCGAGTCAACCCGGTTTTTCTCTTCAGCGATCTTATAAATCCTGGATACAGCGTGCTGTCGCTCCTTTATATTTTCAGAGGGTTCAAATTTAAGCTCTTGACCGTCTTTGGCAATGGCAATGATGTCAGGTGCTTTGTTGTCCGTACTTTGGGTCCAAAAGATAAAGTTGTTCATTTGTTACATATCTCCGTGAGAATATTCATAATGAGGTCACGCGCATCTTCCTTATTTCCCAGGCATCCAACCACCACCTTTACTTCTTTAAAAACGTTAAGCTTGTTAATCTGTAGCCTCAATAGATCGAAGAACTTATCCTTATATTCCATCAGTTTTTGCTCTTTTTTAGCTATCTCAAAGCGCGAATCGGTTGTCCAGTGATTTCCAACTAAAAAAATAAGTTTCTTTTGTAAAATAAGTTTATTTTTAGAGCGATTTGTATTCCAAGTTGCCATCTGCTCCAGATCCTTATTGACGCGTTTCACTGTTAACTCACTTTCATTTAAAAGCTCGTCAGTTCTGATGAGGTAAAAAACGAAATCCGCTTCGTTAAAAAGCTTTTGCCATTCTGCCAAGGACGCTTCGCCACCTGAGACATCTGTAGCCTTTTTGAGGACGATATTCCGCTCGTCGAACTTAAAAATACCACCCTTTATAGTTGTTGCAAGCAGGGTCTGCTTGTGTTTTTCAGGCAAACTTTTTTTGGTGAGAAATTCGTACATCGTCGTCTTGCCAGTTCCTGTCGCTCCGAGGATGGCGATTTTTTTTCCTTGCAACGCGAGCATAATGTCGCCCCATTTTGACAATACTAATGCCCCACCGAATATGGGGGAACTAGCCATCATCAAAAGTACTAATAAAGTAAATGGATCCATTGGTAGTGAGTCCTATTTTAAAAATTGAAAGTTCTGGCTGTTCTCTAATTTACAAACCCAGGCTATCAGTCAAAACAGCTAGGAAAAAAGTGCATCATACATAACCCGAAAGCGGCTTTATTTTCTTTGTATTTTGCCCTAGTTGCTTAAAACCGGAATGGCAGTTGTCCGCGCAGTGTTGGGGGTGTCCATATATCAGTTTATTGAATGTAATTATTCGGATTGATGTACATATCCCACTGCTGATCACGCCACAACTTTTGCCAAACATCTACGCGCTTTACCATATCGCCGCTATTCTTCGTGGGGTATTGAAGACGCAGTTCTAAAAACTTACCCAGAAAATCTGATTCGTTCTGTGTCTGGGCCATAGCCTCTTGGATTAAATGCTCTACACCCCAGTGGTAAGAAGGATCGTCATCGCCGATACCAGCGTTCATAGCTGTGTCCATAAGTGCGCCAATAGTTAACGCAGTTCGATATCCCTTCTGCTGAATCAACTTCATCGTAGGTTCCCAGTAAGTCGAGATATAAGCATCCCACTGCGCTTTCCACCAATTGGGGTCATTGGCAATTTCGCGAACTTTGGCAATGATTTCTTCCTGAGACAGATTGCCGTAAGCTGTCACGCAGTTAATTTTTTTGCCCAAAACCCTTGCTGTAAGGACTCTAGCCTACAAAATATCAAATTTAGATGCGTAGCAGCTTATTCCTCGTGACCATAATTTTTCCAAATAACATTCGCGTCGTTGTAACCCTCACCAGTAGTAGCACCATAGATGCCAATAGTTACGCCACGACCATCACCGATGTTCTCTGCATACCCGTAGATGATTTCGTTATTTGCTGTCAGCCACCACTCGCTTTTACTCTGTTCAGGTATGTTGATTGTGCCGAGGATGTTTGTAATTTGCTGTGCATTCAGGCTAGTGAGTTGATTCAACTGCTCTAGTGTGCCACAGGGAAAATAGTCAAGGCCAGGTATTTTTTGCAGGGTTTCCGAATATTTGCCAATCATGTATTTTCTCCAAAGCTGTAAATTTAGATATGTTTTTGATTGTTACAAAGGTGGATTTTGAGAAAGTTTATTTCGTTTGATTATTTCAAGCAAAGCTTCTACAAAAGCTCCCCATAAAAAACACACAAGAGCATAAATGGCTGCATAACTAATATTTTCTTTGACCAAATTACTTTGAAAAGTCAATGAATTTTGTATGGTTTCACGCAACTCTGTTTGATAAGTGATATGGAAAGTTGAAAAAATAATAATAGTAACCACTAAAGGTAAAATAAATTTATTTTGTGTTTTTGATAGAGTTGTCCATGATACTCCACTAAAAAATACCGAAACAAAGCAAGCATAAACGGCAACCAAAATAGCCCCTATAAATTCTCCAAAAATTGCTCCCTGATCATAATTGTCTATTATAGAACCCAAAAAGCTACCAACGGCATTAGCGAAAAAACCAATCATTACACCACAGATACTTCCTTTTATGGTTTCTTTAGTAAACCATTTTAGCAATTCTTGTAATGTCTGTAATATTTTTAATTCATTCATAATGAAAATGCTCCTTTGTATTGTGCGATTATTTTGTTATGACTAAAACAAACCTGTACTTTTCAATGGTGCCTGCATAAAATTTGCCTTCATTTGGGAGAAAATGACGCAGAGTTATTCTCTCCATTATTAATATCCGATTTTCTCGGATTAAAACAGCTTGATTTCAGGTGATTTTCAAGGAATATCAAGCACCATACCTATTTTTATAATGCTAGGATCGGAACCTATTATATTGATATTAGCCTCGTAAATTTTTCGCCAAGATTGTTCGTTACCATCTCCGTAAGATTTTTCAGCTATTTTTGATAAATCATCTTCAGGTTGGACGGCATATTTTTGACCAGGTACAGGTTGGGCAATCGGCGGAATGCTACTGTGAGGAATATTGATTGGAGAATCCGCAGACGGGTATTCTGTTTGTCCACCACCTACCAATAATTCAGATAGGGTTACAAAATTAAGTCCTTGCTGTTGGAGTTTTGGAATTGCTATATTAACCGCTTCTATTGTTTGATTTGATGCGGGAACACCATCATGACAGAGAATGATTGAACCAGGCGTGGCTTTCATCAATTCCTTTTCGATGGCATCTACTCCTAATCCTTTCCAATCATTAGTATCAAGAGACCACATGATAGGAGTAAGACCAAGACTGCCTGCCAAATTATTTACTCTATCGTCGGTTTCACCATAAGGGGGACGAAAATACGCAGGAGCTTTCCCCGTTATATTTTCAATGACAGTGTTGGTGTAAGTTAGTTGCTCAAGAACAGTATGATCATCGCATTTCAAAAGATCTGGATGAGACTTGGAATGATTGGCAATCAGATGACCCTCCTGAACTATCTGTTTGACAATACTCTCATGACCGTTTATATTTTCCCCCAGCAAGAAAAAAGTAGCTTTAACGCCATGCTGATTGAGTACAGCGAGAAGATTTAGAGTATGTTCTGAATGCGGACCGTCATCGAAGGTAAGGGCAATTTGGTCTATGTTTGGATTTCCAGAGTCAATAGATTGAATCATTGTTTCGTACCTCATTTATAAAAGAAAAACTGTTGGTTTTAATTCTGGGTAAAAGCCAAAACAGCTAGTTATTTGTACTGGGGACAGTATCCATACCAAAGCTAAAAGCCTGCTGCTACAGTTAATCGATGTTTACTATCCAACAAAAGCTTTAACAGACGAAATAACATCATTGAATCTTCCATCAATCTCTGTGAGTTTAGGATAGTCCCCTGGTGTAAGTTGTAGAGCTACACCGTTAAAGTCCGCATTTGACCAAAGCTGCCATTCACCGCTCATTATTTTAACTGATGAGGTTTTGTCGTTCCACCCTAAATCTGAAAGGTTTGATGTGTCATTTTCAATAGTAATTGAGTTTCCACCAAAGTTTTCGTGTTCAAAAAGGACTAATGAAGCCATGATCACCTTTCTCCTTGTTTCAATGTTTGACTAACAACAGTAGGAAGGAAGCCATGTCAAGTTCGCTCCCTTCTATTGATGTAATGGGTAAAGCTCAGATTGAGTTATGCAGTTAAACCAAAAATTGTCTAAAAATTTTTCCCATGAAGCCTGTAAGCGAACAAACAGCCACTTGTCACCACCAAAGCCAAAGCGGAGGGAACCAGGGGAACCCAACCCCCCAAGATTAATAAACCCAGGCATAATCCAAATAAGAGACAAACCCCAGTCAAGATCGGAATACCCCAACGTCCCAGCGACCTGTTACACCAAACCAGAATACCCCCGGTGAGCGACCAAAAACCGATCCACAAAAACTCCAAACTTTTCGGCCAAACCCACAGCAACGGTCTATCATCGAGAACAGCACTGAGAATTTGACTCACCAGATGGCCTTGAACCACCACCCCCGACATCTGCTGATGGGGCCAGTGTCCGGCACTGTAAGGCGTATCTCGATAGTCGTGAAAGCTTTCGGCGGTTGTCCCGATCAAAACAATTCGATCTTTGACTAAATCCTGAGTTAATTTATTGTTTAAAACATCAGTTAGGGTCACTTTTCGCGCAACAGAATCAGAAGAACGCCAGTTAATTAAGATTTGATGTCCTAAATTATCAATTCCTTGATAACCGCCACTATTAGAGTCTAAATTTTTGAAGATAATATCACCCATTTGCCAGTTTTTATCCGAAGTCAATTTAGGTTTAATCCCATCATCTGCTAAATAACGAGTCGCTAACTGGAAATTAAAAGATTTATCAGTTTTACACGGAGAAGCGGGAGCCATTGCGAGTAAATGGCGGCGTAAAATGCCATCGGGATCGGGGACAACATCACTAAAACCTAGATTTTGAATGGGTACTTCTGGGGGAGATGGTACACCTGCATTTAAGTTATCTTCACCCGCTTTACAAATCGCAATAAAGCGATCGCTATTTTTCATCCAATTTGCTAATTTAGGATAGTCTTTTTTGACTGGAATTTCTCGATAGATATCTAAACCAATGACACGAGGTTTAAATTGTTCTAGTTTCGTTATAAGTTGATCTAAAGATCGATCGGATAAAGAAGCACCTCCTCTTTCTTGGGGTGGTTGCGATCGCACATCGGCTTCTGTTACAGTAACAATTAAAAGACGCGGATCGGGTTGTTCTTGAGGGCGCGATCGCATTAATAAATCAAAGGCTTGTAATTCCCAAGACTGAAAAACCCCAAGCGATCGCATTCCAATTATTCCTACTGTTACCATAAGTGATGTTGTAAAAATTGCAGACCAATGGCATCGAGTGGGTAAAATTGAGTGAGAAATAGGACTAATATTGTTAGCTTTTTGAAACCAAACAAGCGGTTGTTCAGCAGGATTTTGGCAAATAGCAGGTAACCAACTGGCGCAGGGAAATTCACTTTCTAAACCTTGTAATCTTTCTACAGCTTCTCGTGCTGCTAAATAAAAAGATTCTCCCCTAGAAAAAGCAAATAAAAAATGTTTTAAAAATTCTTGAGCCACTAAATCAGGAACAGGTTCTCGCATTACAATCATTTGGGGAATGTGCAAAGAAGCCAGTTGACACAATAATCCTAACCCTTCACAGGAATTAAAAATCGCTAAATGAAGACCCCTTTTAATCGCTGCTCTTAAGGCATTTTTTAATTGTGCAATCGTTAAGCTTTCGCTTTGATTAATATAAAATTTTCCGATTTCTCCATCTTCTTGAGTTGAACTATGTCCGGCAAAAAATAGAATATCCCAACCCTCTTGCTCCCACAACCATCGATCTAATTTTCGCCGTGAAGGTTCAACTAAAAACACGGTTTCAGCACCCGGTAATTGTTCCAATATCAGCCGATCTTTTTGAGTATCAATTCCTTGACTATTTCCCAAAATCGCTAAAATTCTAATGTTTTGATTAGCGCGTTTAACAAATCGTTTTACAGGTTCATAATCTGTTGCACCTAAACAGATAACTGCATGGGGATAATCTTCAAAAAAATTCCATAAATGCCAAGGAAGACGACGAATACAATCATCTTCTGTTTGTAAAATCACTCGAATTTCTTCTGTGGGTGCTAATCTTGTGCGTAATTTTTGGTCGATTTTGCGAAAGGGTTCAGATTTCAGCCAGGAATTGAGTTCGAGTTGTAATTCATGACATAAATGACTAAATTCTATAAAGGAAACATTGGTAATATCATCGTCTTCGATTTCAATTTCTTCATGACTATGATTTTCACGCCAGCAGGGACTTGGATAGAAAGACTCATAAATTAATTTATACAGTAATTGCCAACGCTTATAAAGTTCTATTAATTCTGGGGAAGCAGGTAAACTTCCGGTTAATTGAAACCCGATAGGATTTCCATCTTCAAATAATTGAGCATTCACCGAAGGAAAGCCTTTATTTAAGTCTCCTTTCCCCATATTTAATATCACTAATTTATTCATGGTTGTCAGATGACAAGACTGGATAAAATACAAAATTTTCTTTGATATTAGCATTCCCAAAAGAAAGCTGAATCGAAAAACTTTTTCCGGCGGGAGACTTAAATCGTTTCAGTTGAATATAGTTATCATGACTTCTGGACTGAACTTCTTGAAGTATGGCTTCCTCCTCCGAGAGCAAACTTAATTTCAGATAAGGGGGTAAATAAGTTTCACCATCAGCCGGATGCAATTGAACTCGAATGGCTACTTTTTTTTCAGTCTCTAGTGTTATTCCTACTAAGAGAATAACAGCAATTCCTTTGAGTTCCATTCCTAAGTCTAGCAGCTTGGCAGTTTTAATGGGGAACTCGTGCAAAGTAGAATTATTTCTAAATTGATAGGCTAATTTTTGGGGTTCTATTTCTAATAGTTTATTAAAAGATTGCCAACCCGCTTCAAAGATATTTTGCAACCATAGACTTAAATTATTGGCTTTGATTTCCTGACTCTCAATGTGATCAACTGAGTTAGATTTTTTTTGCGAGTTTAATAACCTTTGTTGATACAATTGCTGACGAGTCTCTGGATTAGAAATTACAGTGGCCCATTCTTCAAATTTTAGAGCAAGTCTAGGAGAAGATTGGGTGAGTTTACTTAATTTTTCTATTCCTGCTTCTATTTCTATAGTTGATAAAATAGGTAAAGATTGAACTTCTAAGGGAAGAGGAGGAAATAATTCTCTAGCGACCCACATTGTATTCAGGTCTTCTGTTAAATCTTCTGGATCTAAAATGTAAGTTCGATCTATTGGGTCATATTTTCCCTGCTTCCTAATTTTTTCATAAGTTGTATACCCCCACATCCGCATCCAATGGTCATCAGAATTAATTTGAACCGCTATATAATAGTGAGCTATCCAGTTAGGAATATCAACCCATTCTTGGGGTATCCTAAACTCGGAAAAGTTGGTTTTATCGGTGGGAATTATAAGAAATTGAGTTTCACCTAATGTTAACTTTGTCCCGTTAATGATTTCCCAAATACTGGGTAAATCTTCTTCGGTTAGCCAAACTTTAAGAGAGTCTTGGATATCAGGATCTGCTTTCACCCAATTGATGAAATTAGAGAGTGTTATATAATTTAGATAGGCATTCCAACGGGAAGTAGGAGTATAATAATACTCGGTTTGCTTCCAAGCTTTTTCTAGTTCTTCTGGGAATAGTTCTATCCAAATTTGTTCAGGATACATTGCTGTTAAATCGTCAAAACTCAGGGTCATTTTTTCTTCGTTACTCATCGCGTCAATTCGCCTCCTAAAATAACATTGTCATCTTTTTTAATCTCCCTTGCGATTTTAGACACACCCGTTCTACTTGATTTATGGGTTGGGAAGCAGGAAGATTATGCAGTTTTTTTACCTATATTTTAACATCCGAGTATTTACGCACATTTCAAAGATGAGGGCACAAAAAGTATCAATCTAAAGGCAATTACAATAGTATTTATACTGAAATTATTACATAATATAATCACACTTAAACCTACTAAAGGGTATAAAAGGGGATAGGGAGAATGAACAATAAATTATTCTATCTGATTAAACTCGCCTTTATCGGTACTCTAACATTGCTGGGCTTGCTGAACTATCCCCAAGGAGGATTTGCAAAACCGACCCCATCAAATAGTGAGAGTTCAGATAACATCCAAATTCGCTTTCAACAACAGGACTCCGATGGTTCAGGTCGAGGAAGACCCGCAGATAGAGAAGGAACAGGAAGTCGGGGTGACTGTCCTCCGGTGGATGTACCACTCACCGCCTTAGTCCCCAGTCGGAATGTGGGGTCTTTTGTGGAACCTCATCCCACTTTATGGTTTTATGTTCCGTATAAATCCAGTGAAGTCACTTCGGCAGAATTTTCCTTACAAGATGAACAAAACAATGATGTCTACCGAACTAATTTTGCCTTGCCTCAAAACGCCGGTATTATTAGTTTAAATCTGGCAGGAGCTACCCCGTTAGAAATTAACAAAATGTATCAATGGTACGTCAAAATTTATTGTACTCAACAGAAATTATCAACTCCTGTTTTTATTCGGGGATGGGTACAACGGGTGGCGATACAACCCGAATTAGAAAGACAGTTACAGACAGCAACTTCACCCCGTCAACGAGTTATGTTGTATGCTAAAAATGGGATTTGGTATTCAGCTTTAACAGAGTTAGCTAAACTTCGTCTAACTTCCCCACAGGATAATAATTTTAATCAAGATTGGGCAAATTTATTGCGAGATGTAGGTTTAGAAAATTTGATTCAAAAACCCATTTCTGGAGAAATTAATCTATGATGGTTAACTGTTAACTGTGTACAGACGTGCCATGGCGCGTCTCTACTAACTGATAACTGACTATAGCCAATTTCCGACTAAAACGTAGGGACTCCAGAAATAAGGGATTTCATACTCATCTAATAACATGAGTTGAGCGCGTCGCAATGCTTCAGCTTTGGTTACGTTAATATTAGCAAACTGTTGATAAAATAAGCTCATTAATTTAGTTGTAGACTCATCATCAACTGACCATAATGTTGCTAGGGTACTCCGTGCACCCGCACGCACAGCTATTCCTGCTAAACCTAATGTGGCTCGTTTGTCACCCGCCGCCGTTTGACAAGCACTTAATACTAATAATTCGATGGCTGTAGAATTAGTAGAATCTCGCAAGCGCAGTAAATAATCAAATTCTTTGGCTTTTAAAAGGGTTTCCCAAGTTAAAATAAAAGTCTGATCTTGATTAGATGAAAACTGACCATGAGTAGCTAAATGAACAACGGAAAAAGGATTAGATCCTATTTTATTTTTGAGATCAATTTCTGTGAAACTTTGGTTCAAAAGTTGCTGACTGCGGCGAATTTCGGATTTAATTTCTTGTAATTCTAGCTGAACATTTTCTAAAGCAGTAAATTTTTGCTCTGCAATTTGACGTTCTTCGCTCACACCTCCGATTAAAGCATATAATTCTCTCTTCTGTAACAGTTGGGGTTTAAGCAATTGTAAACCAGGAGCGACAGCAATAGCATATTTTTGGATTAAATACTGTTGCTTTTCCTCATCATACAGCACAGACATAGGAAGATTTCGCAAAGAACCCTCTAAAATAAATACTAATGTCTTGATTTGCTTTTTCTCTAATTCAGTTTCTAAGGGTTTAATTAACCAATAGTATACTTCTTGAGAGAGTTTTTTAACATCATTTGTTCGGTCTGGTTCTCTTAAATATTGCTGTAATTGTTCGAGATGACTCTCAACTTCCGTTTCAGGTTTGTAGGTGGTAAAATGATAAAATTCGCTGTCGGTTGGTAATTTCAGGATAATTTCTAAACGGTTGGATAAAATAATCGGATAAATGACGGCTGCGGTCGGATCGATTTTATCAACAATTTCGTCAATTTGTTGGGGTTTAGCTTCTAAACAAGCTTCTCGGAAAAAGTTTTCTAATTCGCTTAATTGAAGAGCTTCAATGACATCACGAGCTTGTTTTAAATTGTCTTGACTCACGGGGATATTATTTTCTGTTTGTAAGAGTAAATCAACGAATTGACGATAAACGGGTTCAACATTATCTCGAAAGGAAAATTGAATATCTGGATTTAACGTAACTAAATCACTGCGTAAGGATTTGAGAATATTTATAGCTTCATTATAACATATTATTGCGCCTTTAATATCCCCTTGAATTTTCAGTAAATAGCCTAACTGCCAATACCACAAATAAGCAATATCTTCAGCCTTAATTTGTTGCGCTAATATTAGAGCATTTTGGGTTAATTTTTGGGCTTGCTCAATATTATTATTTTTAAGATATATTCCGGCTAATGTACCTATTGCATAAGCTTCTAGTCGTTGATTCCCAATATTTTTAGCCTGTTGAATAGCCTCAGTAAGAGTTTGAGCGATTTCTAGCCAAGAGGGTGTATCTGTAGCGGTAAATTGTTTGAAGCAAGCCAGATTATGAGCTAAATTAATTTTGGCATAAATAGAATTTTGATTGGGAGACATTTTTGTTAAATTTAACTGAATTTCTAAATATAAGTTTTTTATATCTGCCCATTTTTGCAATTTTAATAAATTATTTAATTGATTGATTTTTGCTTGCGTTTGTGTTATTATTAAAGGCGAAACTAAAGCAGATTTTTCGTAAAATTGAATCGCCTGATTATAGTGATTTAAAGTATTCTTGTTAAGGGAGTATTGAGGACAAGATAAGGGTATAATTGTTCCTATACTAGCAGTATATTCAGGAATTTGCGCTTTGTTACCCAATGATTTTTGGGCATTTCCTAAACTCAGTAACGTCGCACCAAATTCGATTGGAGAGTCTAAATTTTCAGCAATTTCTTGACTTTTTTCTAAAACGATTAAAGCAGTTTCTAAATCACCGACTAATTGTAAAACATTCCCAAGGCTCCGCAAAGCGATCGCTTTCATAATAGAATCAGGTTGGGTTTGTAAGTCATGTTCAACCTGTTCTAATGTTGATTTGGCTTGACGGTACATTCCCAAGGTTTGCAGTGCTTGAGCAATATTAATCTGGGTGCGAATTTTAGCAATAGGATCATCAATACCCTCGTAAATATTAGCAGCTTGTTTCCAACTTCTTAACGCTTGTTCTGATGAACCCATTTCTAACTCTAATTGACCTCGAATCTCTAAACTTTGCGCTAGAATTATTGGAGATTGAGGAAATTCTGGATGAGTTAATAAACTGAGACTTTCTGTAATATAAAAATAAGCGGTTTCTAATTGTCCGAGTTTCTGTAACACTAAGGAAAGATTGCTTAAAGCGATCGCTTGTCCCTGTTTATTCCCTTGAATTTTAAAATCATGAATTGCTTGTTTTAAAATTGTTACGGCTTCAGAAAAATCTCCGGCTTGATAACGTTCTCGACTGTGTTCAACTAATACTTGAGGATCGGATAGTTGGGGAGTAGACTGAGGGAAAGCTGGAAATAACATCAAACCCCAAGCAATAAAAAATCCTGTTAAGAAAGCAAGTATAATTTTTTGAACTCGAATTTTCATGATTTTCGTGAGTAACTAGGGTGTTATTGTTTCAAACAAGACTCAGGAATTGGGGAAAAATTATTCAGGGTAGTGGTAGGTTTTGAAGCCACTAATACGACTTGATTCTTATCATTAATCATCCAACCTGTAGCTTCCACAAGGGGATGATGCTCAAGGGGCTGTGAAGTAATATTTTGTCTATTTTCGGGTTGATCTAAGGGATTGCCTGTTACCCAATCAACGGATATAATATTATTAGTATGGAGGGGTTCTGTCGGTAAAGTTGGTAAACCGCCACGTCCAGTAACAGTAAAAGAATTGCCTCTAGTCGCCGGACAACCTCTCGCAATTAATTGCGTCGGATCAAGAACTTCAACGGGTAATTCAACTAATCCCGAACTGGGGTCAAAATCTGGCGTGTTAACGGTTACAATTCCTTCTAATTGAGGGCCTCCTTGTTGGGAAATAGCCGTGATGTCACTTGTTGGTAATTGTCGAGGGTCGAGAGCATCGGTTTCTTCAGTTTTTAATGAGGCTTGTAATTGTTCTCTGGTGCGAGGAGTTGCTCCAAAAATAGCTTGTGCATTAATCGCAATTTGACCCCCTCTACTTTGTTGAGCATTTGCGGTAATATCGCTATTTTCTAAACCGACTAAAAAGCCGTTATCCAGATTAAGATTAATATTGCCACCCGTCGCATTACTTCCTAACGCATTAGTGGTGATGGTACTGTTATTTTGAAGTAATAATAATTGTCCTTGCAGGTTAATATCGCCACCACTATCTCCCCCAGTTGCATTAGTCGTAATCCGACTATTATTAAGGGTGAGAATAGGCGATCGCAACTCAATACTTCCCCCACCTGCTTGAGTATCCGCAGTAATACTTCCCAAATTGTCTAAATTAATCGAATCAGCCCTAATCTTCAGGGTTCCAGCAGGTTGTAAACTGTTACTGTTGACGGTTACTGTCCCGCCATCTTGAAGGATTAACCGTCCTGTTTCAATCGTTATATTCCCCGGTGCTCCCTTCGCTTTCTCTCCCAAACTACTAGCATATAAGCCACTAAAACTTTCTTCACTATTAGGTCTTTTTCCTCTAACTTCTACGGACTCAGACGCTGTGATCGTCAAATTTCCAGAGTTTCCACCCCCAGAGGTATTCACCGTGACGGCGGCGCCATCTCGAACCAGTAAGCGTTTCGTTTCAATCGTTAAATTTCCCCCATTTCCCGTTGTCTCTGGGAAAAAAACACGAGTCGCGATCCCACTAACCGAGCTACTATTCGTCGCAAAACCTGCCACTTCTACTGACTCAGATGCTCGGATGATGATATTACCAGAATTCCCCCTGTTAAAAGTACCCGCCGCCACAACTCCCCCATCTCTAACGATTAAGCGTCCCGTTTCAATGGTTAAATCACCGCCATCTCCGGTGACTCCAGGTTGAACATTAGTAAATAAACCACTCGGAAATCTGGGGATGCGTTGGGTTCCACTAACTTCCACTGAATCAGCCGCCTTAACCGTTAACGTTCCCCCCTGACCATCCCCTCTTGTACCTGCACCAATTTGCGCGCCTTCTCTGAGAATTAATCGCCCCGTTTCAATATTAATATTACCGCCAAGTCCGGTTCCTTTAGAACTGACAACCGTTAATAACCCACTCGGAAATATACTCTCAGTGGGGGTAGTTCCGATTGCTTCCACTAACTCAGAGGTTTTAACGGTGATGGTTCCGGCTGAATCACTCCCTGTTTTCAATGCTAGAATGATTGAGCCGTCACTCAGCGTCAATCGTCTTCCTTGTACCTGAATATTACCACTCGCCTCACCACTAACATCGACAGAAGCAGCTTGTTGGAGAGTAATGTCCTGAAAATTTTGTACCATTTGATAACCTAACACCCAACTGGGGTGAGTGAGAGTGATATAACTATTAGAGCCGACACTTCCCACTTCGATTCGTCCCCCTTCGGCGGTGAGATTTCCTCCTTGTAATATCACTTCACCGCCAACTAGAGCTAAAGTTTGATTGTCCTTAACTCGCAGTCCATCGGGTCTATTTTCTCGGATAATATCTCTTTGTTCTGTGTTATCTTGACTGAGATTATGACCTGGCCCCTGCACAATAATTCTTCCTGGGTTGGTTCCGTATTGTAGGCCCAGGGGGACATTGATACTCAGTAAAGGTGTAATTTGAGGATTTGTGGCGCTAAATTCTAGGCCATCCGCAAACCAAATACTATTAGCGGTACTCCCGAAAAATGAGCCCCCAATATTTAACTGAGCATTCGGCCCAAAAATCACGCCATTGGGATTAATTAAAAATAAGTTAGCGATACCTTTAGCTTGAATTAACCCATCAATATTGGAGATAGAGTGACCCGTTACCCGACTAAAAATATTTTGAATCTCAGTTGCATTATTGAAAAATCCGATATCATTTGTCGGAATAGAAAACGACTCAAAACTATGAAATAAATTTGTCCCGGCGACAGTTCCTCCCTCAATGAGGTGGGTATTACCCTGTTGCACCACCCTGGAATTTATGGGTAAAGTAGCATCGGGGATAATTTGGGCTGTTGTTGGGTAGGAATACAACAGGTAAAAGAGAATACTACTCTTGAAAAACGAAAGGCGAACGAGAGGCAATTTCATGAAATAGCTTGGGTAGAATCAGCTTTTAGAGTTATATTAGCTAAAAAAGCGAATTTTATGAACAAACGAGATGATATTGTCCAGAAATTCTCGACTTTTCTAAGCTTTGGCGACCATAAAGCGATTTGGCAAGCTGATACCCAATTAGAACGTCGGATGAAATACCTAGTCGAGTCAGACCCAGAGGCTAAAGCCGAATTTTGGGCGAGATATTTTCTGAAAATGTTTAGAAATCTATCTCAAGAGGGATGTCAAGAATTTACTAATTTTGATAATACCAAACTCTCCACTCATGCTAATTCCATTACCACCACTCGTTCTCAAACTTTAGAAATCCCAAGTTTAATCACAGCTAGACATTTATCCGCTTATTTACAAGAAGCTTGTCTTTGGGCGGCTCAAAAAAGTTATCTTAAATATAAGTTTATTCGCTATAAATACCCCCTGGAAGAATATTTTCAGATGGCGTCTTCTTTCACTCATCTTCCAGCCAAACTTCTCAAAAGTTTTAATCTTGACCACCCTCGCAGTAATATTGAGGGTTATGCTAAAACCGTATTGTTTCGGTTGATTAGAGATCAACTTTATCAACAAGATTTAGAAGTAAAAAGAGACAAATTTAGCGATTATGGATTATTAAGGGTTTTAAATGCTAAAGAATTAAAAGAATCCTTATTATCTCATGGAATTCAGCAATCAAAACTGGATTTATATCAAATTGTTTGGCAATATTTTAATGAAATTTACCCGCATCAAAGAGAGGGTTATAACTGTAATTTAGAGTTTGATAATCGAGAGATTTTAACACAAATTGCTGAGTTTTATAATCAACGAATAAATCAGCTAAATTTATCAGAGAAAGTTGCTCAGGAAGATACCATTCAAGCAATGCTGGCAAGTTGTATCAAAGCGGCTAGAAATTATCGTACCAAGCAGTTTATTCCCCTTGAGGAGTATGATAATCTCTCTGATCCTAATCCAACTCCTTTAGATATTGCTATTCAGCAAGAGGAAATACAGCAGATCCAGTTGATCATTTCTAAATTGTTTGCAACTCTTCCCGAAGTTGGAAAAATTATATTGATTCTGTGGCAAGGTTTAGAGTTAACTCAAAGTGAAATTGCTACAGTTGTTAAAAGTCAGTATCCAGAATTACAAAAACAGTATCAAGTTGCTCGACAGTTAGCACGATATACTAAGACTATTTTAAAACAGTTTGTCATTGAATGGAATCAAGTTAATCCTAGCCAAGCAATTCAGGATGAACAAAGTTTAGAAGTCATCAAAGAAGCTTTAGATGACTGTTTACAGTTGTATTGTCAACAGTTAGTGACTTCAATTTTACAAAACGTTATTGATGAAATGAGTGAGGGTGATCAATTGTTAGTTTTTGCTGTTAAACCCAATAATATTAATGATCAAATTTGTAGACATAAGCAGGCTCTAATTAATCCTTTTATTAACCAATTAGAAATTGAGTTAAGTTTGAGCAAAAATGCAATCTTACCAGTGAGAAATAAAATATCTAATTGGGTAGAGGAATGGCTAATTTATACAAAATAAGAAGATCCAGAGCGAATCTAAATCTGTTGCCTACATCTCCGCTCTCTTCAAAAAGTTAGGGGAGCTAAACTTAATTATGCCGTCTTTCTAGAAAAAGGTTAATATTGAATATCAGTAAAAAAATCCGGTTTTTCCGCCTAGTCTTGGGTTTAGATCATCAAGGTTGACGCAGAAACTGGGTTTTTAGCCAAAAAGTGCGATCAGTCTTGCTGTTCTATCCCAATCATTTAACAGTAATACAGTTATGCTACCAGAAATTAGTCCTGGAACTTTAATTAATAATCGATATCAGATTCAACAAGCACTCGGACGAGGAAGTTTCGGACGAACCTATTTAGCATCTGACACGCAGCGTTTTGGGGATGCTTGTGTTCTCAAAGAGTTTCTCCCCTCTAGTAAAGCTGAATATACCATTAGCAAAGCTCGTGAGCTATTTGAACGAGAAGCTAAAGTATTGTACCAAATTAATCATCCCCAAATTCCTAAATTTTTGGCTTGGTTCACTGCCAATGATCGGCTGTTTCTCGTGCAAGAATATATTAATGGAAAAACCTATTCCCAACTGTTATCCGAGGGCCAGCAACAAAATCAGCAATTTACAGAAGCAGAAGTTATTCAATGGTTAAAGGATTTACTGCCCGTTTTGGATTATCTGCATAAGCTCCATATTATTCATCGGGATATTTCCCTAGAAAATATGATGCTTCCGCATAACCAATCTCAGCCTGTATTGATTGATTTTGGTTTAGTTAAGGAAGCAATCACTAAGATTGAATTGGGCGATGGCAACAACCAACAGCAATATACTCAAGCTTCAATTGTTGGGAAATATGGTTATGCTCCCCCCGAACAAATCCGTTTAGGACAATGTTATCCTTGTAGCGATCTGTATGCGTTGGGGGTTTGTGCTGTTGTTCTGTTGACCGGGAAAAGACCAGAATTATTAATAGATGAATCTCTGGAATGGCAATGGCATTCTTACGTTAAGATTAGTGACCGTTTCACTGAAATTCTCGATAAAATGTTGGCGGATAAACCCAAACAACGGTATCAATCTGCGCCAGAAGTTCTCATTGAACTTTCTCAATTAACGTTATCCCAAGAAACAAGTGATAGCCAACTTTTAAAAAAAGTACAAATTAATATTAATAAAGTTCAAAAAGAACAACAAGTTTCTGAAATTATCGAGTCCGAAGAATTCAAACTTTTAGAGCAACAGGCAAATAAGCTAAGGAATAAAAGAGAAACTTCTAGGTCTGAGGCGGTTATGATTTCCCCGTTTGCCGAACCAGTAGAAGTTGCTTCTGAACCGGAAATCAAAACAGAAACTTCTCATCTTTTAGAACCCGATTTTTTAGAACATTGTCGGCAAGAATTGATTCGTTGTATGGGGCCAATGGCGAGTTTTATGCTAGAAGATATTTTGGCTGAATCTCCCCAGTTAACCCCTGTAGAATTAGTAGAAGCATTGGTAGCAGAAATTCCCAACGCTCAAAGAGCCGAAGAGTTTAGAAAAAGTATCCCAATTTCTAGTCAATCAAAGAAGACTAAAAACACTCGCTCTGTTCTTTTATATCCCCAGTTTTTAGAACATTGTCAGCAAGAATTAAAACGTTGTGTGGGGCCACTAGCGATGGCAGTTTTGGAAGATATTTTGACTCAATCTCCTGATTTAACTCCTGTGGAACTCGTGGAAGCGTTGGTGGCGGAAATTCCAGATGCAAGACGGGCTGAAGACTTTAGAAAAATTATTAAAATTCCCGATTAACCTGAGTTGTTTAGCCCACTCAAACCTAACTTTCTTAAGCCAAGCTCTAAATAATCTCTCTTTCGATAGATGCGTAAGTTGATGTCAAGTTTAAGGTCATGATTTTATATTGTTTTGGGTGTATTCAGCCTTAATTTATCCAACACCTGCATAAAGCGATCGCCGTTTCACCCATTAGATAAACAAAGGAGTTGCTGATCTAAAGTTTGCAGACTAGCAGATCTGCAAAAACACTTGCATCTTGAAGGAAACCTATGATGGAAACCAACAATATTTTTAAAGGGGCATCAGCACCGACATCACAATTTACCACTCATGAAACAGAAAATGCAATGAGTAGTAATCAGGGTCACGTCGGTTTTTTGAAAACTATTTTTCCGTCTCGAAAAATTTATATTCGTCAAGAACCTTCACCCAAGGCTGTCTCTATAGGTGCGGGAAAATTAGATGATCGAGTGATCATACTCAAGACGAATTCTGCTGCTACCAACCAGCCAACCTGGTATTATGTGCAGCATGATCAGTCTGGATTAAAAGGCTGGATTCCCAGTAACAAAGTCTTCGTGTTAAATGAACCTGACCCAAAAACTTTAGCAAAGTTGCGCGATAAAAAGAGCAGAAAAGCTATTAATCAAGGAGATAATCTCGAATCCTTATCAGCTTATAACAGAAGCAAAGCCTTAGTCTTTAGTCTTCAATTTATACCCAAATATTACCCCTACCAATAATCACTACTGCTCACAATAACACAGGCGATAAACTCGGAATTTCAGAAATTAGACATCATAATGGATAGGTTATCATATCGTCAGTGGATTGACTCGGAATCTTCTTTGACGAGTGGAGTTGTTCGGAACAAAATAGCGTTTCATCCGTTTTTTATAAATGGATTGAAAAGAACGGCCACTTCTGGTTTTTGGATCTGTACAGTTGTTGTGCTGACTACTCAGTTGATTTCTCGAATACCCCTTCCCAACGATGGCAAAGTTGTCGAAATTCAACCTTCCCACTTATTAAATAAGCCTAAATTAAATCATTTAAAGATTTTTTCGATTAATGGTGTTGTCAATTACAATGAAGAGCGAAAGATCTCCCGACAATTAGCGACAACCCTTCCGTATCCGGTCAAGCTCATTAGTAATGGTTCTTTGTGTCAAGCTGACGATGGAAACTGTTCCAAATCAGCCGATTATATCAAAGCTTTTTTAAACCGCTTTGGTAATTTATTGACAGGTCGTGGGAATGAATCAATTAT
This sequence comes from Planktothrix sp. FACHB-1365, assembly GCF_014697575.1. Taxonomy (GTDB): domain Bacteria; phylum Cyanobacteriota; class Cyanobacteriia; order Cyanobacteriales; family Microcoleaceae; genus Planktothrix. The sequence goes on from NZ_JACJSC010000016.1 coordinate 114,904, forward strand.
TGAGACGACTAAGAACCTATTGCGGGAACAGTTGAGGAGGAAGTTGCCAAATATTCAACTAATTACCTACAGTGAAGGAGGGTTAATCGCTCACGCCGCTATCAGTGATCTTGATCGAGAGGGAAATTTTGCTCTAAAAAAAATAACTTTGATTTTGATCGGATCTCCGCTTCATCACCAGAAAATTGCTGAACTAGAAGCAATGGTCGGAAAAGTTGTGATCCTCAATAATCCTCATGATCCTGTTACCTGTTTACAAAATGATGTATTTCAGTGGTCAAGCTGGTTTGATCCTCATTCAAAACTAAAGCAGTGTATGATCAATAGCGATCCAGCACAACATTCATTTGAGCTTTACTTAAATCAAGTTGTATCGACTCTTGAAAACAGTTAAAGAGATCTCTACAAAACCCAGATTGAATGATCTTTGTAAATTTAAGCTGTCTATAAATTCTGCCTTGAGATAGATGTTTAAATCATTGAAATACTTAAATCCAGGGTGTTGTACAAGTTGAGAAATTTTTAGCCTCAATTTCTCCAAAATCTGCATAAAGCGATCGCCGTTTCACCCATTAGATTAACAGAGCAGTTGTTGTTCTCAAATTCAACTTCAAATTGCTGCATAAACTCCTCTAAGTTTGACCCATTAGATCAGCAGAGGCGTTAATCACCTGAAGTTTGGGAACAACACCTCTACAAAAAGCACACTTGCCAATTGAAGGAAATTCATCATGGAGAGCAACAATCTTTCTTTTCAAGAACAATCAACGACGACATCACAAATGAGTGAAACCGAGAGCGAAAATGCAATGGCTCAAGAATTAAATGACTCTGAACTGGATGCGATCGCAGGCGGATGTAGCAGTACCATCACAATTTTACCCGTTAATCGACCGGGATCAACCTTCGTTGAATCGGATTCTGGCTTACCCTGTACAATCGGTTTAGCTCGTTCCCAAAGGGGAATAATTCCTAACACATCCGTTACCGTATTACTTAAATCCGTAACACCAGAAATAAACGTTCCAAAGGCAGAATTAAATGCTAGAAATGTTCCGATATTTAATCCACTTTCTCCTTTTGCTAAAGCCATTTGCATAAACAACATGGCAAACCAAAAGATCAGAATCGAACTAACTAAAGGTAACGCTTCATTAAACACGGAAACACTATCATCAATGCGTTTAATATCAGCCTTTAATTTAATTCGCTGACTATATTTTTTCGCCCAAGCCGCAAACGCTCGTCCTTCGGCTGCGGATACTCGTAATTTTGAAACGCCATTAATCAATTCTATGGTTAATCCATTAATATCGCCATCGGCGGTTTCTTGTTGTCGTTCTTTCCGAATTAAAAGCGTGCTTGATACAATCGTCACAATAACTGCAATTAACGTTAAACCAATACCCACTAAAGCCAATTGCCAACTATAAAAAAACATTAATGCTAAGTTTAATAACGAAAAAACAGCACTTAATAAGGTGCGTTGGGTTGCACCGCTAAGTTTACTTCTAATTTGACTAACCGCCATTAATCGTGTTAATAAATCTCCCGACGAATAAGCGCGGAAAAAGGCAGGTTTTAAATTCAGCAGTCGATCCCAAACCGCAGGTTGTAAAACTCCATCAGCCGCATTTTCCACTCGCAATGATAGAATTGCTTGCGCCATCCCAAAAGCAGATTTACCAATCGCAGTCGCCACTAAAACTAATCCGATTTGCCATAACAAAAGGCGATTACTATCAGGAATTGCATCATTAACTAAAATAGCTGTTGCTTGCGGTGTTACCATCCCTAATAGGGTTCCGATTATTCCTAACCCAATAATTGCAATAATATTTTTTTCATACCCTTTTGTTCCAAATTGAAATAACTCCGCAGTATGACGAATTAAGGGCGGTAACGGTCGATAAAACATATAACTCTCTGGGGAGAGTGTCTGCGCCACTGCTTTTGTAACTCGCGTTCGCGTTCGTTCAACGGGATCAAATAAAACATAACAATTGCCTTTTTCGGGTAATAAGGCGACAGGCTTTTTATCTGAGTAAGTATAAGCTAATAAAGGGCCGTATTCCTGTTTCCACCAATCCCCCATTAATAAAACACGACGAATTCTAAATTGAGACGCATTTGCGATGGCTTCTAATGGCTCTTTTACTCGATTAAAATCTTCAGACTGAGGGGGAGGATTGATAGTAATTCCAAGCACTCGACCGACTGGACCCGCCGCAATTAACAACGGTGTTCCTTGTGCAAAAAGTTCGGCTTGGCGAGGATGTAATACTCCGGTTAACTCTCCTAAAGCCGTTTCCGTAACTTGGTGGTTAAGACGTTCTCGTTCTTGAAATCGGCGAAATTTTTCTTCTTTCTTCTTAATTTCTACGAAGTTTAATAAATAAAATAAAAATTCATGAAATAGAGTGACTGTTGATAAGGTAATCTCTCCGAAATTTGGCTTTTGACTATCAATTTCAAATGCCTTAATCCCCACTTTTAGCTCAACTTCTTCTTTGGCTAAAACCCACATTCTAGATCCAAGGGGAAATACAGGAAAAGTTGGGTTTAATTTCAGTTCCTCAATCCCCATCCAACAAACTTCCCCCTGTTGTAATTTTACCCAAGTAATTGTTTCTGAAGGCGATCGCAATGCTTGACCTTTTTCTAAGGATAAATATTCAGAAGAATCTGCCAACAACATATTATCTGGTGCAGTTAGCTTTTGTCCTTTTAGCCATTCTCCCCAATGATTGATCCAACTTAATAAAAGAGCTAGACTAGCACTATTACCTGCTTTAATATCTGCTATCAAGTCATCAATATTTAAAGGAATTAATTCGGTTTCTTCTAGTGCGACTGCTAGAATACCTCTTTTTTCTTGAGGATTTGCACCAAATAAGGCTTCTCCTGCCTTAACCTCAAACAAATATCGACGACTTCCCTTTGATTCTTTGCCTTCAAAAAGAGTTATAAACACAGCTAAAGAACCCGATTGAACGATCCATAAGGTTTGCGGATCGTTCAATAATAGTAGTTCATTTCCTTTAATTCGATTAACTTTTTGAATCAAATTAACCATCGCTTTTCCTCATCCTTCCATAGTGCCAATTAAACGAGCGTAAGTTCCTTCTTGTCGGCGTAATTCTTCGTGAGTTCCCCGTTGAACAACCTTGCCTTTTTCTAAAACAATAATTTCATCACAATCACGAATTGTACTGAGGCGATGAGCCACTACAATACAAGAACAACCCCGCCGTCGTAAATTCCGATCAATGATTAATTCTGTTTCTGCATCTAAAGCACTGGTTGCTTCATCTAACACTAAAACAGCAGGATTTCTGACTAACGATCTCGCTATTTCTAACCGTTGTCGCTGTCCGCCACTCATGTTCATTCCTCCTTCATTTAAAACAGCATCATATCCTCCTGGCATATTTAAAATTAAGTCGTGAATTGCTGCATCTAAACAAGCTTCTACTAAATCTGATTCGGGTATTGTTGCATCCCAAAGGGTCAAATTTTCTCGCACTGTTCCCGCGAATAAAAAGATATCTTGTTCGACCATTGCTAATGAATTTGCAACAATAGAACGAGGATAATGCGATCGCGGAACACCATCAAATAAAATTTGTCCTGACCAAGGTGCGTAAAGTCCTGTCACCAACTTTGCAACCGTTGATTTTCCAGAACCACTACCCCCCACTAACGCCACTCTTTCCCCTGGTTTTAAACTTAAACTTAAATTTTCAATCAAAGGAGAATCTAAGCGATTATAGCCAAAACTAACATTGCGTAATTCAATATAACCTTCAAGTTGAAATGAGTCCTGACTAATCAAAAATAATGGAGAATTAGCAACCTTTTCCCCTTGACTCATTCTGTCTGCTTCCGAATCAACTGGATTTTGCAAAACATCATCAAGTCGGTTTAAATCTGCCTCTAATTCTTGCAGGGTACTGCCAAAATTAACAAGATTATTAACAGGTGTTAGAAATTGCTGGGTTAGACTTTGATAAGCAATCAACATTCCAATACTTAAATTACCGTTCATCACCCTTAAACCCCCAATAATTAAAATAGAGGCAGTCGCCAAAGCTGTTAAAAATGTGGGTAATATTGATAGCATTTGAGTAGGTAATGCTAACTCTTGTTGAGCGTTGAGCATCTTGGCATAATATCCAGCAAATTTAGAAAATAAATCAAGTTCTAAACCACTGGCTTTGATAGTTTCTATTGATTGAATACCACTGACTGCAACGCCACCTACTTTCCCGCTTTCTTGGGCAAGTCTAGTGTTTGTATCAACATGACTACGGGATAAAGATTGCAAAGCAAAGAAGTTTAAAGCTGCAAACAGAATCGCTACACTGGTTAATACCGAGTCATAGAGAAACATAATAGCAGCATAGAAAACTATCATTATAGAATCGATTACTGTTGTTGCTAATCTTCCCGATAAAATATCAGCTACTTTGTCATTTAATTGACTGCGACTGCTAATTTCTCCTGCAAACCGTTGAGCATAAAATCCGACGGGTAAGCGCAATGTATGCCAGAGAAATTGTCCTGACATGGAAACAGAAAGTTTAATCAAAAGTCGCCGGAGATAAAAAAGTCGTAACTTAGCGAGTAAGCCTTGGGCGATCGCTGCAAATAACATGACCAGAATTAAGGGACGCAACCAATCAATTCGATTTTGAACCAGAATTTCATCAATAAAAACTTGACTAAAGGCTGGAATTGCCAACCGGGGAATTGTTAGTAATAATCCGGCGATTAAACAATAGGCGATCGCCCAGCCAGAACTTTTCAATCGTGAACTTAGAGTCCGAACAATACTTGGCTTTTTACCAATTTTTTTAAACTGGGTTCCTCGTTCAAAAATTAAAACGACTCCCGTATAAGCTTGCCTAAATTCTTCTAGAGAAACCGTTCTTTTACCGGAAGCCGGATCGTTAAGATAAACGCGATTTTTCCCCAACCCTTCTACAACTAAAAAATGGTTAAAATTCCAGAAAACAATATAAGGAGGAGAAACAGTTTTTAGATCGTCAAAAGGCTTTTTAAACCCCTTGGCTTCTAAGCCATAAAGTCGGGCAGCTTTCAGGATATTAGAAGCTTTGCTCCCGTCTCTGGAAACGCCACACTCTCGCCGTAGTTCAGCTAAAGGGACAATTCGACCATAATAGCTGAGGATAATTCCTAAAGCCGCAGCGCCGCATTCCACTGCTTCCATTTGTAATAATATTGGAGTATGAACGCGGCTAGGTCGGCGATTTGTTAGTAATTTAATCAAAGCTAAAGTCATGGGATTTTATAGTTTTACGATGGGGGACTAAGCGAAATAAAAAATAAAATTAACCAAATTATTTTTACTAATTTAATAAACGCCAGTCAACGATCTAAAAATAGGAATTACATAAGAAATCGGGGCTAATTCTCCAATTTGGACTCGAACTTGGGTGGTTGTACCCGAAGAAATTTTAAGTGGGGGGCCATTAGAAGAAGACCATTTATAGCCACTAATTGTATTCGGATCTTTTTCTAATTCAACAAAGACCTGCACCAAAGCACCGCTTTTAGATATGCCTTCGGCGAGGGTATTTGCTAACTGTTCATTACCAATAATTGCCGACATATCTTGACTGGTTACAGGAAAAGAAGAAACTTGAGTTACTTTTCCAACAATCCCGCCGTAACGTTCTCGTTTAACAATACTAGGAGTCACTTGTACAGTCATTCCTGGTTTAATTTGCTTACCATCTTTGTCAGCTAAATAAACCAAACTAACCATTTTGGCGTTCGGATCTTCTGCTTCCAACGACCCTAGACGGACTCCCGAATTAAGAACTTGACCAGGAACAGCACTCACTTCTAAAATTCGACCATCATATTGACTAATAATTTTGCTTTCGCCGGATAATTGTCGTTCTAGTTGGGCTATTTTACGTTTAACTTCTTCAATTTGATTCGTTTGGTTAAGCGATTTTTCTAAATCTTGTTGAGTTAATTTTGAAGCTTGAGCTTCTAGGTCTTTAATTTTAGTTTTGATTTCATCAATTTTGTTCAGATTTTGTAAATAATCTCGTTCGGTATTTGTTTTTTGAACTTCAATTTCTTGGATACTGTTTTTGATTTCGTTGACTTTATTAAGATTTTGAAGAAACTGGCGATCGCTATTGGTTTTTTGGACATCGAGTTCCTTCAATTGAGTTTCGATATCTGATACTTGCATTTGAGCGTCTAATACTTCCCGTTTGGCTTGCAACAGGACATCTTGACTAATCGCTTTTTCCTGCTCAAAAAGATGTATACGCGCTTCAAAACGCTCTTGCAAAGTTTGTAATAAAGTCTCAATTTGTTGCTTGCGTTGCATCAGACTTTCTCGTTTTTCTGCGATCGCAGCTAGATTTTGTTGATAGAGTTTTGGTGTAATTTCTTCTCGCTGCAAACTCTCCACAAGACTTTGACGTTTTTGTTCCAGGGCTGCTCGATTTTCTTGGTACAATCTCGGTGTCACTGACTCTCGACGCAAAGATTCTTCCAAGTCTTTTTGCTGCTGATTTAATGTTTTTAATTCAAGTTCAATCTGTTGCTTTTGTAGTTTATTTGTATCTTGGTTCTGTGCTTGGAGTTGAGTTAATTTAGCTTTTTCTTGCTCTAGTTGTTGTTGGATATCGTATTTATCAATTACACCAATTTCTTCGCCTTTTTTAATTACATCTCCTGGCTTAATATTGAGCTTCATTAATTGACCATTACTAGGCGCTTGAAATTGCACGACACGGCGGGGCTGAATTAACACCCCTTGACCGTTTACACTAACCGGAATTCGCCCCACTACACTCCAAGTTCCAGCAACAGCCACTAAAAGACCAACGGTACCCAAAGGTAACCAAGCTCTAGGACTAACCACTTGCATCATTTGGTCAAGTCTTTCGGGAGAGGATAGCCGTTCTAAAGCTTCTTGGCTAAAAATTTGGTTGTTTTTCGTTTGCATAGATTAACCCTTATTTAAACATACAAAAAGTTGTCTGTAATCTGTTTTATTAACTTTAAAACAGCACTTTTAAGCGTTGCAGCATCCAATTAAATCTAGCACCTCCGAGCGTAATGTTATCGATTTCATCCAGATCAATCTCGTCGGAGTAAGACAAATTTTCTGATAATTCCTGCCCGATTCGGTAGGAATCTCTGCCGTAACCCAGTCGGCTAATCAGTCCTTGGAGTCGGGCTGACAATAACATCGCAATTACTCGGTAAAAACGGGAAGCCCTAGCGGGATTTTGCTGAAGTTTAATTAATAAATACTCTTTCTTAATGCTTAAAAGCTGTAAATTTTCTAAAGCTTTGTAAGTATAATTTGATAAACGTGCATCGATTAAAGCGGTGTCGCCTAAAATTTCTCCTTTACTAATTTTGCTGATTTCATATCCTGGTGAGAAGTTAATATGATCTTCAGTTTCTAAAATCGAAAAAAGGCGGGTTAGGGAACTTTTGTTTTCTTCACTGAAAGAAACAGATACGCTTCCCCGTAACAAGATATAGATTTTTTCTACGGGTTGCCCACTTTGAATTAAAATAGTATCTGTAGAACATTCTTCGATTTGGCTATGTTGAATCATCCAATCAATATCGCTATCGTTTAGTTCACCAAATAGTAAGGGAACATCTTGCAACGGTGGAATTTTTAAATTCCGATTTTGTGTAAATTTTTTGACGAGATGTTCAAAGCGGTTTAAGAGTAAAATGGCGATCGCATGATAAAAGCGAGAAGCAAATTCTGAATTTTGATTTAATCTAGCTAAAAGCTTTTGGTAGGGGAAAGCTAAAACTACCGAATTTTCAATTGCTTTAACGGTAATTGCTGACGGAATCATATTAAAAAAAGACAATTCACCCAGCACCTCTCCACTGGTAACTTGAGCTATTTCCTCTTCTAAGTTCACGAAATTTTCCAAAACAGCAAACGCACTTGCTAAAGCACTTCTTGAGTCCGCTTGAATCGTAACACTAAAAGCCCCTTCCAGAACGATATAAAAGGTTTCAATTGCTCTTTGTTGTCGAATCAATACAGTACCAGCAGCAACTTCTTGCCGATCTCCGTTGGCGATCATCCAACGAATATCACTTTTACTCAATTGTTCAATTAAAACTTTTTTCATCAGCTTAGAGTTGGGGTATAAATTTTGGGTTAATCCGAGCAGCAAACCATTTCTATTCTCTTAAACGAGGTATAATATTATTATTCTGTGGTTTCTTTGATTCATCAGATTTGCGACTTTTAACTCGATACTGTTCAAACTTTCTCATTGCCATTGTTAAACTCATTTTCATCCGTGTAAATGCTTCTACTAAACTTCCCACTTCATCATTAGATACTTTCTCAAACTCGGCATCCATATCACCCGTGCTTACCGCTTCAGCCACTTGAACAATCTTATTGATAGGTCGAACAATAAATCGTTTTAACCACAGATTGGTGACTAGGATTGTTAGAGCAAAAATCATAGATACAATTCCCATCACTAAAAGGAATGATTGGCGAGCATTCTGGAAAACTTGCTGCGCTGGAACAGAAACAATCTGAGTCCCAATCACTTCCTTTATAGGCCAATTAAACCCATTCGTTGTTCCATAAAGTTCAATCATCTTCTTAGGTGCATTAGCTGGGATACCGTGACATCTTAAACAACTGGATTCATTCAGGGATAAGGGACGAGCAATGTAGAAAAAATTCTGATTATTAACAGAACGAAATCCTTGTAATTCTTTGAGGTTTTTATTTTGACGGAACTGTTCCACGAGGGTCGTTTCAAAACCATCTGCTTTATTCATAATATTTGTGGGATTCAACATTGCCGATTTATAATAAATTCCCTTATAACGAGCGTCGCTCTCTTGGAGATGGGCAAAAATCTTACGGACTGAATAAGAAGGAATACTTTGCGCTAAAAATTCATCCGATGTTGAGCGAACAGCTAATTCTGGTGCGATTTCCGTACTGGTATATTTTCGGATAGAGTTTATGGTTTCACTCAACAACAAAGCCTTTGAGCTAATTTCATATTGAGCTTTGTAATTCAGAACATTAGCCAACGCTAAACCACTCAGGATAATTCCACTCATAAAAATGATTAGCAATAAAAAAGTCAGCTTTCTGGCTAATTTTAAATTATTGAAAAATGACAAGGGTTTGATTCGCATAAGGAAGTTACAAATTGTCTTAATAAAAAAACTGGTTATTAAGGTCAAGAATTTTCTTTATTAATGATTTGTTGAGCAACTTCTTCGATAGCTTGACTGATAGGATGCTGAGGATACTGAAGACAGAAAATGTTGCTGCTTGCTAGTCGAAGCATATCCTCTGATTCTGGAAAGATCCCGACAACGGGAGCGTTGTAAGTTTGTTCAACTTGTTGGCGAAGATCGTCAAAGTCGTATTCTTTGAGGGCTTTATTAATCAAGAGTAATAATTTAGGAACTCGCAGTTTCCTGGCAACATCTACCGTAACAGCAGTCCCTTGAAAATCTTGCTGGTCAGGTCGAAGGATAAACAAAACAATATCAGAGGTGGTTAAGGATATTAAGGTTTCTTGATTTAAACCTGGATGGGTATCAATAAATAAGTAGTCAAGATGGAGGTTTTTGATTAAAGTTTGGAAACCCTCTAACAATAGTTCAATATCAAAACGTTCCCGCAAGATCCGAGAAATATCGTTGACTTTGATACTAGAAGGAATTAAGTAAATACTGCTCCGAGTGTTTGCTGGGTTTTTAAGTACGGAGGTAACATTGTAGGCAGCATCCGTGATCGCAGAGTGACCCCAGAGAAAGTCATTCAAAGTGTGATCAATCTGTTGAGGGTCAAGCCCAAATAAAATGTGAATCCCTGGGGATTGAATATCAGCATCGACAATGCCAACGCGATACCCTTTACGGGCAATGGCTGTGGCAATATTGGCGGTTGAGTTGGATTTGCCAGTACCCCCTCGATAGGAGTGAATAGAGATAATTTTGGACATGGACTGTGTTCTTAAGAGCTTGTTCTGATTTAGCTTGCTCTCTCCTATTGATCTAATGGGTGTCATGCCACTTGATTTATGCAGTACCTTTAAGAGTGAAAATCTCTTAAGAATCCCCGTCGCGTTACTCGCGGGGAGTGTCAAACTAAGTTTTACTGATCTGACAGACGGGTGAGATCCATTGTCTAAGGGATTCAGCCATGTTTGATGGAGGTCTTTGGAATTATATTCGGTCATTAGCCTGGGCAATTGAAGTAAGATTGTTGCTCAAATTCCCTTCCTCCCGCAGAAATTTACCTTTTCTCTAAAAATATTGTTAAAGGTATTTTAGTTCTGGGATAAGTTTTAGCAACCTGATATAAAATATAAACAAATTAAAATAACATCCCACCATGAAAATCCTGCACGGAACCTGGATTCCTGAAACAACAGGTGATTTCATCGAACAAGGTGCATTTTACCTTTGGGTTGAAACCTCGACCCGCAAAACAAAGCAAAACTCAGATAGACTTCATCCCCAACATCTGACCGCATCAAATTTAGAAGCGTTTGTGCGAGATGAACTGGGGATTTCTGAACCGGATTCCCGTCTAATTTCCCTAAAATACTTTACCCTACCAACCGTTAATCAGGAACCGCTTCCTTCCCCTGAATTAGCAAAATACTTAGAAACTGACTTGAGCTTAGACTTTGAAGAATTTGCGACTTGGGAAATTACAACGTATCAATTGACATCAAGTCAGAATAGATTTAATTCCCTCAACATAATTATCAAACTTCTTAAAGAAATTCACTTCTTCGCTCAACAAAACCCCTCAGAAATGAGCCTCGGTTCTGACCTCTTCTTTTGGTATCACTATACCCAATTATTTAAACAAATCCTTTACAAAGATCAATATATTCCCGCGCTTAAATATCGTGAGCTTGCTTCCCCTAAAACCAAAGGTAAAGGTAAACGTTCCACCCAAACTCCTGTATTTGAAATTTATTCCGGTT
>NZ_JACJSC010000017.1 GCF_014697575.1 Planktothrix sp. FACHB-1365
TGTTGAGTTGTAGCAGTATCATCAACAAGAATAGGGGGTTGGTTAGGGGGTTCATCAACATTAATATTAACAGTTGCGGTACTAATTCCCCCGTTTCCATCATTGACAGTATATTCAAAACTTGCAGAACCAGTATAACCGGGTGTGGGAGTAAATACAACTTCTCCAGTATCAGGATTTAAGTTAACTGTACCGTTATTAGGATTATTAACGGATTCAATAATTAAATTATCACCTTCTGGGTCGGTATCGTTATTTAGAGGGTTTAAGGTGACAGGAGTATCTTGTTGAGTTGTAGCAGTATCATCAACAAGAATAGGCGGTTGGTTAGGAAGTTCATCAACATTAATATTAACAGTTGCGGTACTAATTCCCCCGTTTCCATCATTGACAGTATATTCAAAACTTGCAGAACCAGTATAACCGGGTGTGGGAGTAAATACAACTTCTCCGGTATTAGGATTTAGTTCAACTGTACCGTTATTAGAATTATTAACGGATTCAATAATTAAATTATCACCTTCTGGGTCAGTATCGTTATTTAAAGGGGTTAAGGTGACAGGAAGATCTTGTTGAGTTGTAGCAGTATCATCAACAAGAATAGGGGGTTGGTTAGGGGGTTCATCAACATTAATATTAACAGTTGCGGTACTCGTCCCCCCGTTTCCATCATTGACAGTATAGTCAAAACTTGCAGGGCCAATATAACCGGGTGTGGGAGTAAATACAACTTCTCCAGTATCAGGATTTAGTTCAACTGTACCGTTATTAGGATTATTAACGGATTCAATAATTAAATTATCACCTTCTGGGTCAGTATCGTTATTTAGAGGGGTTAAGGTGACAGGAATATCTTGTTGAGTTGTAGCAGTATCATCAACAAGGATAGGGGGTTGGTTAGGGGGTTCATCAACATTAATATTAACAGTTGCGGTACTAATTCCACCATTACCATCATTGACAGTATAGTCAAAACTTGCAGGCCCAATATAACCGGGTGTAGGAGTAAATACAACTTCTCCAGTATCAGGATTTAAGTTAACTGTACCGTTATTAGGATTATTAACGGATTCAATAATTAAATTATCACCTTCTGGGTCAGTATCGTTATTTAAAGGGTTTAAGGTGACAGGAGTATCTTGTTGAGTTGTAGCAGTATCATCAACAAGGATAGGGGGTTGGTTGGGTGGCGTATTAATATTAACCGTAAGGCTACCTGTAGCAGTTAAAGCGCCTCCTGTACCTTGGCTTCCTGTATTGCCATCATTGAAGCTATAGTTAATCGTAACTGTTTCCGAAGTATCACCACTATTAGAATAGGCAATTTGTTGTAAAACCGTATCTACTTGAGTTGCTGTCGCATTCGTGAAGGTGAGGAGAAGTTGACCCCCACTATTGTTGGTGACAGTACCAATGATAGCGCCATTAACTGTTAGATTTCCCCCAGGAGTAAGGGTTCCTAATGTGCCACTTCCGCTAAAAATATCATTCGGATTAGCTGCACCATCGCGGCTTAAAGTTAGAGTAGATCCAGCATAATTGTTAATAGCATCTAATTCTACATCATTGATAATGGCATTGTTATCGAGAATAACCGGGTTTTCTCCTAAGATATAACTGGGGTTATTGTTGAGGTCATTAAGTTCAGGTACGTCATTAACAGGCGTAACATTAACGGTGAGGGTATTGTTACCACTAAAATCCGTTTCGTCTCCGACTTGAAAGCCAAAATTTGCGTAATTGTCACCATTTGCATTAAGCGGTGAACTAAAATTTAATTGACCAATTTCTGCAATCGGAATAATTTGATTAATAGTAACAGCTTGACCACTCAAGTTAAGCGTTCCTTGTGTGGGGAGACTGGTGATTTTCACCTGTTGTAAAGTATCCTCAGTATTGAGGTCATTAAAGGGGAAATTGGCGGCAACAAAATTATAAGGAGTATCTTCTAAAGTGGTGACATTGTTGTTACTACTGGTGGGAGCAATATTAACTGCACTGGCTAATAATCCCCCGGTAATAACATCTAAACCCCCTAATTCTTCAGTGGTATTTAAGGGGACATCTGATAATCCGATTAAATCCATGTTGGCATTTACATCTGCTGGAAAGATAGCATAACCATAGAAGGTTTCCCCAGGATTAATCCCTAAATCTGCAAAGCTGACATAAATGCCACCAACACTTTGTGATGTACTGGTGTAAGCCCAACGCATTTGATCTTGATTTGCATCTTGGCGGGTAATTTGGGGAATGACATCGGGAAGCCCAGAATTTCCCCACTCCCCATCACTAATGTTAATTAACCCCCCGAATTCTGTGGGTTTATTCTGTTCATCAATGCCTAAAATTGGAGTGATAATAACGGGATCATTGAAACCCGGTCTTCCTCGTTCAACTAATACAAAACCAATACTTTCATTGGTCGTAGGTGAAATTAAGCCTCCGGGTTCTATAAAATCTATTCGTTCAATATTATTATTGTTGTTATTGCCATCTCCCGTATTCGTAAAAACATTATCAGTTCCTAAGTTTAAAATAGGAGTTCTCAGAGCAACTTCCATGCTGCTATTATAGCCTGAATTTATATTAATTGTTGTGTCATTGGCAGTGCCATCAAACCACAGAATATCCCTAATTCCTTGAACTTCAGGGTTATCTTTTCGTTGAATTTTCAGAAAATATAAATTCTTGATAATTTCAAAGGGAACCGTTCCAGCATCAGGAAGAACAATATCAAAAGAATTGAATGTGTTGTTATTTCCTGCATAGTTCATTGTGTAGATTGTATTGGAGTTGTTAGCACCAGGGGCTTCATAAGTGGTTGCCCCATTTTGCACAAAGGTTCCCCTAAAATTAATTGCAGGTTCAGATAAAATTCCCTTGTAATTTGCGATTGCTTTTGCACTCAAACACAATGGCGTTTGAATGGTTCCAGTGGTTTCTTCTAACGTCCAATTTCCTCCTAATTCAGCATTTCCAATTAAATTTTTGGAGGCTGCAACCTGGGTTTGAGTCAGTTTGGCTAAGTGATGAATAAAAGACTTTCCTAAATTCCCCTGAGCAATATTACAGCCATATAATAATAAGTCGGTATGTTGGGTAAAAGCAGTTTGCCATTGTTTGATTTGAGGTGCATATTGATTCAGAGTATGGGTATTTAATTCGGTATTTCCTAATTTTAATTCTGCGGGACTTCCGTGAGAAATAATATGGAGAGATTGAATATTTTTGCGATGACTGAGAACAGAAGTTATTTCTTGAATTCCATTTTTGTTAGGAGAAAAAATAATAACTTCTGCGTTTGGATTGACTTCTTCTAATAAGATGTGATAATCTTTAACACGAGCATCAATAAAAACGATGGCTTTTTCTTGCTGTTGTAATGACATACCCAGATAGTCCTAATTTTAATTTAAAATGAGGTTGAAGTTTATTATGTAGATGCAAATATCCCTATCACCTAAACCTTTTATATAAGTTCTAGGTCTAGGCAAATACTCTGTATTTTCAAATCAATACACAGCTAAAATCTAGCTGTATAGGTGGTTGAAACCAACTGAATCAACCTCATTGTAGCCAGCCATATATTTTTTGTGCTTATACCTAAGATATAGATTTTTAAAGACTGACTGTGTAGTTATTTTCTATAATTTTGATAAATATTGTTATTTTAAATTCAAAAAAGAAACCGGGTTTCTGAAGTTATCTTGATTTCTGAAAACAAATTTAGTAGAGAAACCCGGTTTCTAACAACTTAGCGCTGACTCACAGAAACCGGGTTTCTGAAGTGATCTTGATTTCTCACAACAAATCTAACAGAGAAACCCGGTTTCTAACAACTTAGCGCTGACTCACAGAAACCGGGTTTCTGAAGTGATCTTGATTTCTCGCAACAAATCTACCAAAGAAACCCGGTTTCTAGCAACTGAGTGAAGGCTAACAGAAACCGGGTTTCTGAAGTTATGTTGATTTCTCACAAGAAATTTACTAGAGAAACCCGGTTTCTAACAACTTAGTGCTGACTCACAGAAACCGGGTTTCTGAAGTTATGTTGATTTCTCGCAATAAATCTACTAGAGAAACCCGGTTTCTAGGAATTTAAAACGGCCATTTCCAATTCACAATTTCATCTTTGTCAATGCCCTGTTCATAGGCATAATTGACATTTTCGATGATAGCATTTCTCATGCGTTCCCGAACGTAAGCCGCCGCCGAACCTAATTTAGGTACTCGGTCAATGACATCCATCACCAAATTAAAACGGTCAACTTGGTTATTAATGGCTAACTCTAAGGGAGTATTAATATTCCCCTTTTCTTTATACCCTCGGACGTGCAAGTTCGGGTGATTTTTCCGCCGATAAGCTAACTTGTGAATTAACCAAGGATAACCATGAAAATTAAAGATAATCGGTTTATCCGTCGTAAACAAACTATCAAAATCGCGGTCTGATAACCCGTGTGGATGTTCCGTATCCGGTTGTAACTTAAATAAATCCACCACGTTGACAAACCGAACTTTCAAATCAGGAATTTCTTCCCGTAAAATTGCCGTAGCTGCGAGAGATTCCATTGTCGCCACATCGCCACAACTCGCCATAATCACATCAGGAATATCCGGGTCTTTTCCACAATCATCATTACTCGCCCATTCCCAAATCCCAATCCCTTTGGTACAATGTTTAATCGCCTCATCCATTGTTAAAAATTGCAGGTGTTTTTGTTTATCTGCAACAATCACATTGATATAATCCGTACTCTTTAAACAATGGTCAGCAACGGATAATAAACAGTTAGCATCTGGTGGTAAATAAATCCGAGTCACACTGGCGCTTTTATTTGTTACCACATCTAAAAATCCGGGGTCTTGATGACTAAACCCGTTATGATCTTGTCGCCAAACCGTTGAAGACAATAGAATATTTAACGAAGAAATCGGCGCTCGCCAAGACACTTCATTTTTACAAATATCCAACCATTTTGCGTGTTGGTTGAACATGGAATCAATCACATGAGCAAAGGCTTCATAGGTGTGGAAAAATCCATGACGTCCTGTTAGCAAATACCCTTCTAACCAGCCTTCTAAGGTATGCTCACTTAACATTTCCATCACCCGACCATCGGTGGCTAACTCGCTTCCGTCTAAATCTTCTGGGTAAAATTCAGCTAACCAAGTTTTTTTACTAACCTCATAAACCGGATTTAAACGATTAGAAGCCGTTTCATCGGGGCCAAACATTCGGAAATTGTGGAGATTATTCCGCATCACATCCCGCAGAAAATTACCCAAAAGCTTTGTATTTTCAACTTCCGACTTCCCTGGATGTTCCACAGAAACCCCATATTGCCGAAAATCGGGTAACTTTAAGTCCTTCCGCAGTGTGCCACCGTTGGCATGGGGACTCGCACTCATGCGTTTAGTTCCTTGGGGGGCTAACGCCTTCAGTTCAGGAATTAAACGGCCATTTTCATCAAATAATTCTTCCGGTTTATAACTCCGCATCCAATCTTCTAATAACTGAAGATGGGGCGGGTTTGTCGTTACATCCGCCATGGGGACTTGGTGTGCTCGCCAAAACCCTTCAACTTTATGACCATCCACATCGGCTGGGCCCGTCCACCCTTTGGGACTGCGTAACACAATCATCGGCCACATCGGACGTTTAGCCGTACCCGTTGACCGGGCTTCCCCTTGAATAGCTTTAATTTCAGTAATGGCTTCTTCTAAGGTCGCCGCCATTTTCTGGTGCATTAAGGTTGGGTCTGACCCTTCCACAAAATAAGGTTTATAGCCATAACCTTTAAACAGTGCTTCTAATTCCTCATGGCTAATCCGCGATAAAATAGTCGGGTTGGCAATTTTATACCCATTCAAATGCAGAACAGGCAACACCGCCCCATCTCGAATCGGGTTAATAAATTTGTTAGAATGCCAAGCAGTGGCTAAAGCTCCGGTTTCCGCTTCTCCGTCTCCTACCACACAAACGGAGATTAAATCGGGGTTATCAAACACAGATCCATAGGCGTGAGATAAACTATAGCCTAACTCCCCTCCTTCATGAATAGAACCAGGGGTTTCTGGGGTACAATGGCTTCCAATACCCCCAGGGAAGGAGAACTGTTTGAAGAATTTCTGCATCCCGTCCCCATCTTCGCTAATATTGGGGTAAATTTCCGAGTAGGTTCCTTCTAAGTAAACTGGAGCTAATACTCCGGGTGCACCATGACCTGGGCCAGCGAGATAAATCATATCCAGGTCGTATTTTTTAATCAAGCGGTTGAGGTGAATGTAAATAAAACTCAACCCTGGACTGGAGCCCCAATGTCCTAATAACCGATGTTTAACGTCTGAGGGTTTGAGCGGTTCCTTTAATAAAGGATTTTCTCGCAAATAAATCATACCAACGGCTAGGTAATTACAAGCTCGCCAGTAAGCGTTAATCTTAAGCAGTTCCTCCTCATTCAAAGGGTTATTCAACTCAATGGGTTTATCTGGTGCAGCTACCATAAATCCTGACCGTTATAAAGGGTTTTCGTTTTTCAACTTTTGAGAGTATAGGATATCTTGAAAACGGCGGTTTGCAGTTTTGTATACACCCTATTGTTGAAAATTTGGTTAAATCATAGCACTGAATCTTGATTGCAGAGACATAATATTTTTATTCTTATTATTTTTTTAAGATTTGACTGGGTTAACGTTTATAACGAGGAAACTTTAACAAAAGATTAAAATTCTACTTAAAACAGTTAAAGATTTTTGATTAATCTGGGAAATCACAGCCGATATGTTAAGCTAACGACAACCTGATAGGATAGGGAGAATTTGAACCCAAGTTCTACCCCATGTCTATATTCAGGAATAGGCTCTTAGGGGGATGTCAACCTGATTCCTCACTGTATCTCCTCACTGGCTAAAAATGATGAGCGTTAAACTGTATTTTTTGAGACATGGAGAAACCACCTATAGTCAACAAGGCGGTTATTGTGGAAATTTAGATCCAGATTTAACCGAAAATGGCTTAAAGATGGCGGCTCAATTTGCTAAATCTTACCAAAATTTACCTTGGGTTGCTGCATTTGTAAGTCCCATGAAACGAACCATTGCAACTGCAAAACCCTTGTGCGAAGCGGTGGGTTTAGAAATGCAATTTCGAGACGGTTTAAAAGAAATTGCCTATGGAGAATGGGAAGGAAAATCACCGCAAACCGTTAATGAAAGTTACCATGATGAGTATGTTCGCTGGTTAACTGATCCCGGTTGGAATGCACCTACAGGCGGCGAAAAAGGGGTTGATATTGCTCGTCGTTGTGCTCCGGTGCTTCAAGAAATAGGAGAACGTTATCAATCCGGTAATATTTTAATTGTATCTCATAAAGCCACAATTAGAATTATGATCTGTGAATTATTAGGAATTGATATTGGCAGATTTCGCGATCGCATTGCCATGCCCACAGGGGCCGTTAGTATAGTAGAATTATCGTCTCATGGGCCGTTATTACACGTTTTAGCAGATCGGTGTCATTTAGATGAAACCTTACGGTCTTCTATTGGAACCTAGAACCCGGATTTAACGGATTAATTGGATTGCCCATAAAATTTAGTTTATGTTTTCGGGTTTGGGTTAAATTGATGATATTATTATTTATCTTAATTTTTACCGAATTTACCTTATGAAAATTTTAGTATTAAATGCGGGTTCAAGTTCTCAAAAAAGCTGTTTGTATGAAATTACAAAATCTACATTACCCGACTATCCCTTACACCCGATTTGGGAAGCAACCATTGATTGGACAGCTTCTCAAGAATTTGGGTTAATGAAAGTGAAAACTTTAAAGGTTAAGCAAGAATATCAAATCGATTTAACCTCTAAACAAGACGCGATCGCTCAAATGTTTAATACCCTAAGTGCAGGGGAAACAAAAGTATTAAATCACCTTTCAGAAATTAATATTGTCGGTCATCGTGTCGTCCATGGCGGCTCAGATTATTCTGAAGCCATATTGATTAATGAAAAAGTAAAAGAAGCCATTCAATCTTTAATTCCCCTCGCCCCAACCCATAATCCTGCCCATTTAGAAGGAATTGAAGCCGTTGAAAGGTTATTAGGAACTGTCCCCCAAGTAGCAGTATTTGATACCGCTTTTCATCGAAAAATGCCCGATTATGTAACAGTTTATCCGATTCCTTATCAATATTTACAAGAAGGAATCAAACGCTATGGATTTCATGGAACTAGCCATAAATATTGTGCCAAACAAACGGCTAAAATTCTAGGTAAACCCTTAGAATTCTTAAAAATAATTACCTGTCATTTAGGAAATGGATGTTCCTTAGCCGCCATTCAAGATGGAATTAGTATTAATACCACGATGGGATTTACCCCCTTAGAAGGATTAATGATGGGAACTCGAAGCGGTTCGATTGATCCCTCTATTGTTTTATATTTACAAGGAAAATATCAATATGATGTGCATCAAATTAATCAAATTTTAAATAAAGAATCCGGCTTAAAAGGAATTGTCGAGGAGTCGGGAGATATGCGATATATCTTAACCGAAATGAAAGCCGGAAATCCCAAAGCAAAACTCGCCTTTGAAATGTATATTCATCGCTTAAAAATGGGAATAGGGCAAATGTTAGCAAGCTTAGGCGGTTTAGATGCGTTAGTGTTTACCGCCGGAGTCGGAGAACACGCCGAACAAGTTCGAGAAGCCACTTGTCAAGGATGGGAGTTTTTAGGGTTAAAATTAGATTTAGAAAAAAATGCCTCTCACCCCGTTGACGAAGAAATTTCTACCGCAGATTCAAAGGTTAAAATATTAGTCATTCATACGGAGGAAGATTGGGCGATCGCAACAGAATGTTGGCATTTATTGAATTCTAATACACAATAATAAGGGGTTAGGGGTGAATTTTAAATGCGTAACAGCTTAACTTATCCCCTTTGCTGTAAGCAGTTTAGGGGACATAGAGGCGACCTATTCACTCAGGAAAAACAATGGTCGTGTCAGGATCGGCGACAACTTGTTGAATCAGATCTTGATAATCAGCTAAAAATTGATTAATCCGCTCTTTTTTGAATAATTGCGATTGATATTTAAGCTGGATCATGTAGTGAATTTTGGGTTCAGATTCATCTGCCACTGGCAATAGTTTTGTGCGAATTACAAAAGACAGATCAAAAAAGTTCACCCCCACTAGCGGGGTGTAGACATATTGTTCATGGGCGCGTTGTTCCGATTTTAGCTCATAAAGTTCAAAAGGCTGTTCCCATGTAATCATATTAATTTGAATCTGAGAAAGAGGGTGAGAAAGAAAGTCTCGATGGGGATGCGCTTCGCGGGCTAACTGTTCAAAAGGTACATATTGATACTTATAAACATCCGATGTCATCCGACGCACTTTTTGCAACAATTCTCGAAAGGTTGTCGGTTGTTCTCCTAATTCAATTTGCAATAATAAGTAATTGGTAAAATTTCCAACTACCCCATTAAAATTAGCTGCTGGTCGCACCGTATTGGGTGTAACAACAGTTAACTGTCGCTGACCACTATAGCGATATAACAACAGATAAAAGCAACTAAGATAACTCATAAACAAGGTAGTATGCTCTTTTTGGCTCAACTGCTTCAAGCCATCACTCAAGAGCAGAGGCAAAATTTGACGAATCTGCTCAGTTTTGAAAGTACGAGCCGTTGGAGTCGGATAATCTTGGGGTAGGATAGGAGTATCGGTAACACTCTCTAAACGGGGCAACCAATAAGCGCGATGTTGCTCTAATAGAGGAGTCGGGAGATGACGTTGCCAGTACGCATAATCAACATATTGAGATGATAAAGGGGGAAGGGAGGGTTCTTTGCCCAACACCAGATCACGATACAAGATACTCAATTCATTGAATAGTAAACGTTTAGCTCGACCATCCACCATAATATGATGAAAAACGATTAATACAAGATGTTCATTTGTAGCTATTTGTAGTAAAGCGACTCTTACTGGTGGTTCTTGAGCAAGATCAAAGGTTTGATGGTAAAACCTAATGATATAATCTCCAATTGTTTGTTGATCTGACAATTGCTTAATCTGAAAATCAATTGATATCTGTGGTTCGATAGATTGAAACAACCGATTATCTTTCCACAAAAGTCGGGTGCGAAGTGCGGCATGACGTTGGACTAAGTAAGCGAAACTCTGTTGTAATACCTCTACATTGAGTGATCCTTGCAACCGATAAAAAGAGGGTAAATGATAAGGTAATGTAGCTGTACTCGACTCAAGCCATTTCATCACCCTTTCTTGGGCATAAGTTGCCGGGGCATAAGTTACTGAAGTTGTTACATCGTTGTTGGTATAGGTAATAATATTGCTTTGTAATCCATCAATATAAGTCGCTAAACCCTCAATAGTAGGATACTCAAATAGTATTGTCGGTAATAGATGGGTGTCAGATAATTTTTCCAGTTTAGCGACAATATAAGTCGCCATGAGAGAGTCTCCCCCCAATTCAAAGAAATTATCTGTAATCCCAACTTTTTCCCGCAATACATCTTCCCATAAACTGACTAATAAAGATTCAGTTTCTGTTTGTGGCGGTACATATTCCCGCTTAGAAAAGTCGGGTTTGGGTAGGGAGTGGCGGTCTATTTTTCCGTTCACGGTCAAAGGAAAAACCTCTAACTGAACAAATATATTTAATTTTACTCGGTTTACCAAGCGTTCATTAACATAAACTTGCAAAAGCGATAAATCTAGCCCCTCTTGACCAACAATATAGGCTACTAAATACTGTTTCTCTCCCTCTTCGAGCAATTTTACCGCCGCTTCTTTAACGAATGGGTATTTTAACAAAATCCCCTCAAGCTCATCTAACTCAATGCGAAACCCACGGACATTGACTTGATTATCTCGTCTGCCTAAAATTTCCACATCTCCATTGGGCAAATATCGGCCAATATCACCCGTTTTGTAAATGCGATCGCTTGATTTCCCCGTGTAAGGATTAGTAATAAAACGCTGCTGAGTTAAAACGGGATTATCTAAATAACCTTGACAAAGATAGGGGGTACGGACGGCTATTTCCCCTTTTTCACCGATTTTAACCAATTGGTTATTGTCATCTAATAATAAAATTTGGACATCATCTATACCTTGTCCAATGGGTGCGATCGCAGATGTCATTTTCTGCGGTGATAGGATATAGTAGCTCATGGCTTGAGGTGTTTCTGTCGTCCCATAAAAATTGGCACAACTTAAATTCACTGTCAATTTTTGCAACTGACTGACTAGGGAATTGGGCAATTTATCCCCACCGAAAAAGAGATAGCGCAAATCAGGTAGAAGCTTATTTGTAATGGTGAGTAGTTGTCCTGTGGGGGGTGTAAGATGGGCAACAGATATTTTATTGACTCGCATCCATTCCCCTAAATTTAAACTGATTGAGGATTCATCCAAGGGGTTTGGCACATACAAGGTTGCTCCTAATGACAAGGGTGTGAAAACATCGCGTAACAAAATATCATGGGCAATACTCGCTAAATTGCTGAAACGATCCTTTTCATTCAAGCCAAATGTGCGAATTTGCCATTCAATAAAATGGGTAACGGGGCTATGAGTACCCACAACGCCATTAGGGATACCTGTAGAGCCAGATGTAAAAACGATATAAGCCAATTGCTCAGGAGTTATAATCCGATTGGGATTAGTTATCGAATACTGGCTTAAAATTTCCTCTAGTTGGTAGGGTTGTTGTGGTAAATCAAGTTGTACTTCGGGCGCAATTTCCTGTAAGGCTTCTGGTAACTCCCCGGCGACTTCCAAACAGATCAACGCTTTTGGGTCACTTAATTGACAATATCTCAATAGCCTCGTCACAGGATAGAGTTTATTTAAAACCATAAAAGCAGCACCCGCTTTGAGGATTCCTAGCAAAGCAACTACCAAAAACGGTGACAATGACGCATAAATAGCCACTAATTTTCCCTCTAGTTGATGTTCCAGAAGATAATGGGCAATTCGATTACTTAATTCGTTTAATTGTTGATAGGTGAAGGTGATGTCAGCACCAACAATGGCTAATTTTTCGGGTACTCTTTCTGCTTGTTGCTCAAAAGACTCATGTATTGCACCAAACCAGCGAAAAGGTAGATTTTGTGTGGGATTTGGCAAAAAAACGGGTTGTTGGGGATCATTATCTTCGTTTTTCGTTGTCGAAATAACGGTTTTTTGATGAGAGAAGTAGTGGGTTTGCTCAAAATTGACTTGGGAAATTTGATGTTGAGCTAGGGTTTGGTAATTAATCTCAACTCCTATACCCGCACCTGTTGGCACAGCTACGGTTGAATCTTGTTTGTTTCGCACAAAAGACTCATCTTGAAGCCATGAATTGCCTAGACTATAAACATTAATATCGTTTGCTAAGGTAAAATTGGCTTTAGTCGCCAAATGTAGGTTGACAATCCGGCCAATCGGTGTTTCAAACATTCCTCCACACCACATTTGCCAACCCGCCACCTGCATCAGATCGTGAATTTGCAGCGCGTGACGAAATCCTCCGACTCGACCGACTTTCATATTAACAATGCGCCCGGCTTGTAAAGCGATCGCTCGCCGTGCTTGTTCAACAGAATAAAGGCTTTCATCTAAACAAATTGGCGTATTAATAATTTCCTGTAACCTAGCATGATCAATAATATCGTCGTATGCTAATGGCTGTTCGATCATCAGCAAATTAAATAAATCTAACTCCTGAAATAATGAAGTATCTGCTAGGGTATAAGCACTATTAGCATCAACCATTAATTGAATATTTGGATAATGCTCTCGAATGGCTTGTACAGGTTCAATATCCCATCCCGGCTTGATCTTGATTTTGATCCGTTTATATCCGTCATCCAATCTTGTGGCTACTTGATCTAATAAAGTTGGTATATCATTTTGAATACCAATACTAGATCCGATCTCAACCTTAGTTTTTACACCACCGATGATCTGAGAAAGAGAGACATTCTGTGATTTAGCCAATAAATCCCACAACGCATTTTCAAGGGCTGCTTTGGCCATGAAATGCCCTCTAATTGAACTAAAATCTGGCAAATCATCAACAGTATCAAGCTCACATTGCATCACAATGGGAATTAAAAAATCCTCTAAGATATGCCTTGCAGTTTTCACCGTTTCATAAGAATATGAGGGATATTGAGAGGCGACACATTCCCCCCACCCCACTAAGCCCTGACTATGAACAGAGAGTAAAATACAATCTTTGTCAGTCTTTACACCATAACTGGTTTTAAACAAAGTTGGCAACTTTTGCTTGATTTGATAGAGTCTGATCTGTTCAATTTTCATGGCTGTAGTTTAGACTAAATGAGAACTCAATTTTAGACGAAATTGCACTCTTAATCTAATTTAAATTTTCTTAATCTTAAGTAATTTTCCTTGATTTCTGATTGGCACTCAATAACAGTTCAATTGTACTCTCTTGTTCTCCGATTTGATGGGACACTATTGAGAGTCCTAGAAGGACATACGGATCAGGCCTGGGGAGTAAGTTTTAGCCCCGATGGTCAAATCATTGCCTCTGCATCTCTGTGATGATATTTGTTCTGAAGATGATGTAAAAATTAAGAGCTGAAGCTATTTATACACAAGTAAAAAATTAAATTAGATATAATTGAATAAACATAAGAGGAAAAATCAACCATGAATTTACAAGAATTAAAAAACGCTGCTTATCAATTTCCTGTTCATGAAAGGTTATTACTGGTAGAGTCTATTATTCATTCATTGTCTCAAGAATTGCGTCCTCGTCCTGATGTTCTTGATGGAATTACAGAACGTCTGCGGGGAATTTTAAAACCTGATAACGCTGAATTAACTGATGAGGATGTAGAAAGATTAAAAACTGAAAGTATTGGCAAAAAAGCTATTTTTAACTTCAGGAGCAGATGATTTAGGGTTGGTTATAATTCCTACAATTCCTGTATCTAAGATCTGCAATGTTTGACTCATAGAGCTATTTTAAAACCTCCTGTAAGTAATTGAACGTTTCAGTTTGTTCTTGTTCATCTCCTTCTTCTTCCCACTCTCTTAACAGTTCAATTACAGCTTGATTTCTTTTAATTTGTTCTTTCCGTTGCTGTTCTTCCGGTGTTAAAGGAACAGGTTGAGGATCTGGATTCGTGGCTTGTCGAAACGTTCTCATAATTTGTAATAGATTGTGCCATTGTTCTTGCGGAGTTAATTGAATTTCTGTTAAAATTTCGTTAATTAATAACGTCGGTTTTGCTTCCGATGTAGTCGGGTTAGTTTCGGCTGAAATGGGAGAACTAGGGTTAACAGTTTGTGTCATTGTTAAAATTTCCTCAACGAGTTAGACTTTTTTAATTATAGATCGATTCTCCTTTGACCTTCAGATTTTGAGATTAACGCCGGATTTTCGGTGAACCGTACTCAAAAAGTCGTGAAAATCAGATAAACTTCCGTCAGAGAGTTCAGTATAGTAAGGAAGTGTTATAGGAAATCCTTAACTGATAGCATTGCTAATATTGATAATTATCACTCAATTCATTTTAATCTATGTGGAGGCTTAATCAATATGCAACCAACTGACCCCAATAAATTTACAGAAAAAACCTGGGAAGCTCTAGCCAGAACTCCCGATATTGTCAAACAATCCCAACAGCAACAAATTGAAAGTGAACACTTAATGAAAGCGTTGCTGGAACAAGAAGGATTAACTAAAAATATCTTAACTAAAGCCGGAATATCCGTTGCTCAATTTCGAGAAAGAACCGATAGCTTTATTAATCGTCAGCCTAAAATAACAGGTACAATTTCTAATGTTTATTTAGGTCGAAGTTTAGATACGCTGTTGGATCGAGCCGAAACCTATCGTCAAGAATACAAAGATGAGTTTATTTCGATAGAACATCTATTTTTAGCTTATCTTAAAGATGATCGTTTTGGCAAGGCTTTATTTCAAGAATTTCACTTAGATGAACCTAAACTCAAATCAATTATTACTCAAATTAGAGGAAACAATAAAGTGACTGATCAAACCCCAGAAAACAAATATGAAGCCCTGGAAAAATATGGTCGAGATTTAACCGAAGCCGCCCGTCAAGGAAAACTTGATCCCGTGATCGGACGAGATGATGAAATTCGGCGCACGGTGCAAATTTTAAGCCGCAGAACGAAAAATAATCCCGTATTAATTGGGGAACCGGGTGTTGGTAAAACCGCGATCGCAGAAGGACTCGCCCAACGAATTATTGCCGGAGATGTGCCTCAATCTTTGCAAGAAAGACGGTTAATTGCCTTAGATATGGGGGCGTTAATTGCCGGGGCAAAATTTCGAGGAGAATTTGAAGAACGTCTAAAAGCTGTATTGAAAGAAGTTACTGATTCTAACGGGGCAATTATTCTGTTTATTGATGAAATTCATACCGTTGTGGGAGCGGGTGCAACCCAAGGCGCGATGGATGCGGGGAACCTTTTAAAACCCATGTTAGCACGGGGAGAATTGCGCTGTATTGGAGCAACAACCCTCGATGAATATCGCAAATATATTGAAAAAGATCCCGCCTTAGAACGCCGTTTTCAACAAGTTTATGTCGATCAACCCACCGTTGAAGATACTATCTCGATTTTACGGGGATTAAAAGAACGCTATGAGGTTCATCATGGGGTCAAAATTTCCGATAGTGCCTTAGTCGCCGCCGCCGTATTATCCACTCGATATATTAGCGATCGCTTTTTACCCGATAAAGCCATTGATTTAGTTGATGAATCTGCCGCTAAATTAAAAATGGAAATTACTTCTAAACCAGAAGAACTCGATGAAATTGATCGGCGAATTTTGCAATTAGAAATGGAACGATTATCGTTGCAAAAAGAAAGCGATCTGGCATCTTTAGAACGATTAGAACGGTTAGAAAGCGAATTAGGAACTTTAAAAGAAGAACAACGAAACCTCAGTTCTCAATGGCAATCTGAGAAAAATGTGATTACCGATATCCAATCCATCAAAGAAGAAATTGATCGGGTTAATATTGAAATTCAGCAAGCAGAACGGAACTATGATTTAAACCGAGCAGCAGAATTAAAATATGGTAAACTCGAAGAACTCAAGAAAAAACTTAAAGCCACAGAAGCGCAATTAGAAGCATCTCAAACCAGTGGTAAAACCCTATTGCGGGAGGAAGTTACCGAAGCCGATATTGCGGAAATTATCTCTAAATGGACAGGAATTCCGATTAGTAAATTAGTCGAGTCGGAAATGCAAAAACTCCTGAATTTAGAAGATGAATTACACCACCGAGTTATCGGTCAAAATGAAGCGGTAACGGCCGTTGCAGATGCCATTCAACGCTCAAGAGCCGGGTTATCTGACCCCAATCGTCCCGTTGCTAGTTTCATCTTTTTAGGCCCCACAGGAGTCGGTAAAACGGAATTAGCAAAAGCCTTAGCTTCCTATCTCTTTGATACCGAAGAAGCGATGGTGCGAATTGATATGTCGGAATACATGGAAAAACACGCCGTTTCCCGTTTAATTGGTGCCCCTCCAGGGTATGTGGGATATGATGAAGGCGGGCAATTAACGGAAGCCATTCGTCGCCGTCCCTACGCTGTAATTTTGTTTGATGAAATTGAAAAAGCCCATCCCGATGTATTTAATATTATGTTGCAAATCCTCGATGATGGGCGGGTAACGGACGCACAAGGTCATACTGTTGATTTCAAAAATACCATTATTATTATGACGAGTAATGTGGGATCACAGTATATTTTAGATGTGTCAGGTTCGGATTCTCAATATGAAGAAATGCGGAGTCGGGTATTAGACGCAATGCGGGCAAGTTTCCGACCGGAATTTCTCAACCGCATTGATGAAATGATCATTTTCCATGCCTTACAAAAATCCGAATTGCGACAAATTGTTCGTCTACAAATTGAACGGTTATCAAAACGGTTAGCGGAACGAAAAATGGCGTTAAAATTATCGGATTCTGCCTTAGATTTCTTAGCAGAAGTGGGTTATGATCCGGTGTATGGCGCACGTCCGTTAAAACGAGCCATTCAACGAGAATTAGAAACCCCCATTGCTAAAGCCATTCTTCGTAGTGAATTTGTGAATGGAGATACTATTTTTGTTGATATCGAAAACGAACGATTAGCGTTTAAACGTTTACCCGTTGAATTGTTAACAGTTCAAGAACGATAATGGAAAAGAGAAACCGGGTTTCTTATGTTATCTATCGGCGACAACCGAAAGTTTTGTTAAGAAACCCGGTTTCTAATTGCTTATTTATTCCGTCATTAAGAGAGGCAATGATGAATACATTAGAAAAGTTAGAACTCTTGAGTGAAAACTGTAGCGATCGCACGGAATTAGATCGAATTATTGGGCAACTTCTCAGCATTATTTTGACTCGTCATCGTCAGAAGTTAGCGCTATATGATCAGGATATTAAAAAGTTTGAGCAAACCTATAAGCTAGATTCTAATGAGTTTATACAACAATTTGAAACTGGAATATTAGGGGATGATATGGATTTTTTTGAATGGTTTAGTTTATGTGAATTACGTCAAGATATTTTAGTCAAGATTGGTAAATTAGAAAAAGCATTATGATGAATGCTGAAGATTATTTGGCTTTGATCAAATCCTTAATTGCTCTTTGTCCAGAAGTAATAGATTTTAGTATTCTTAGATTAGCACCTGATAAATTGTTATTTTAAATTCAGAATAATTGGATCATAACACCCATTAACTAGGGAAATAGAAACCGGGTTTCTTAATAAAACTTTCGGTTTTCGCCGATAGATAACATGAGAAACCCGGTTTCTGAGCCTATTCCCTCGTTTTTAGTTTCTAGCCATAAATGCCATTAGAAAAAATAGTCCCCAGTAACAGAAGATTAAATTGAATGAATAGTGGTATAATTAGCTATATTCCTAATTTCTAAATTTACTGATTATTAAGGAATGAGTAAATAAAATGGCAATTTAATTAAATCGGTATATTTTTTATGCTTCATTTTAACTTAGAAGATAATTTAATTAACAAAAACCTAATTAAAAATTCAATTTACTATGCTATTCATAGTAGACTAAATAATGATTATTTTTGTGATTTTTTTGAGCTAAATATCAACTGCAAAGATAAAATAAAAATCAATCAATTAGTTGAATATATTAGAAATATTTATTTATTATCAGAACCTTACATACAAGATGAATCATTTGCTTATGCTTATCCAAAAAATGATTTGTTTATTAGAAAATGTATCTATCTTCCTTTTAAGGAATATGCTGTTAGATATCATTTAATCAATACTTTTTCACTAGCAGTTGAAAATTGTTTTATTAACACAAGCTATGCTCATAGAACTCAACGTTCAACAACAAAAAGTGAATTTTTGCCATTATTTAAAGAGTATTATCCTGAATACAAAAAATTTATTAAAGGGGCAGAATATCTTCTCAAAGAATTTAAACAAAATAACCAAGAGTCTTATTTGTTAAAGGCAGATATAACAGCATTCTATGATAGTATATCACATCATTACTTAGTTGATGCAATTTTTGAACTTCTAGGAAATATTTTACCAAGGAAATATGAAGAACTTTTAAAACAAATATTAAAACCAAAATTTGAATTCTATTCAATTATTGATGAATCATTAAAATCAAGAAATAAGCATCAAGGCTTATTAGTGGGAAATATAACTGATGGATATTTAGCAAATATTTTATTAACTAGAATCGATGAATTAATGATTGCCCATGGTTTTAATTATGCACGATATGTCGATGATATTAAGATAATTACCACTACAAAAGATGACGCTCTGAAAGCAGTCAATATTTTACAAGAAGAATTACATAGAATAGGCTTAACTTTAAACTCTACTAAGACAGAAATTATACATAATCCTAGTTCGGTTGAGGATCTGCTTAGAAAGAACCATCTAATTTCAATGCAAGATATTTTAAATGAAAATTTTAATGTTACTACCCAACAAGAATTCCTAGAAGAAGATGAGGATATTCGGTTAAAAGATATACTGAATATTAATTTTTCTGAAAAATTAAAAATAGAAGAAGTAAAAAAAATAACTAAATTTTTGAATAAATTAAAATTAAATAATGATTATGATGAAGAATTTTTAGTTTATCTTATAGAAAAAATTCCTGAAATGATTTTATTATTTCCTGAAACAATAAATACTAATACTTGGACTGTTGTTAAAATTATAAATTTTGGTTATAGTAATAAGATTATATTTGCTGGATATAAAGCAATGAATGGAATTTTTAAGGATAGAAAGATTATGGATTATGCTAGAACAAGATTAATTCATCATTTAATTAAGCCAAGAAAGAAAGATCCTCCATATATACTTATGATGGTAAAAAATAACGATAGTTTTCGTGAAAAACTGATTTCCATATTTCAAAAATTTTTATCGGCAAAGTCCATTGACTTAAATCTTAACTCATTATACGCATTATGGATACTATCTCATAAAGAAAATGGAAGCATTTTCGACGAGACTTTATTTCACCAAACTATAGATAATTATTTACCTAGACCTATTTCTCATACAATATCAAGAGTTTTAGCTTCCATTCTTTCATATAAAGGCAGCTTAAACTTTTTTGATGACTTTGATTTTACAGCTTTCTCTGATAACGCCGAGAGTGTGGGACTAGATGACTTGAATTATCAATAAAATATGATTCCGACAACTTCCTAAAATTAAAATATATCGGCAATATTGGTAATATTTGAAGATATATCTTTTCTTAAAAATAGATGTAATATACTACAAGCTCTGGATCTACCAATGTATCTTAATCTTCTCAAACGAATTGTCTCAGAAATAGGTTCAGGGTCTAATTCGACTAATAAAATAATATGATTTTCTAACCCTTGGAACTCATAAACAGTTGACCAAGTAATTGTTTGAGGATGAATTGGACTAGCTAAGGAAAATTGCTTAAATTTAAATGATAATGACTCAATAAATGATTGTATAGATTTCAAAATATATTCAATAGGTTGCTTAGAAAATAGTATTGTTATATTTTTTGGGCAAATTTTTTCATCCTTGGTCATGTTTATAAGCGTAGCTTGTAAAGCATCGATTAAATCCTCATCAGAAATAAAAAAATTTTCTATTACTTCTTTAAATTTCCTAACTGGATCTTTAACTTTATAAGTTGGACTAATATATTCTTTGTAACAATCAAAAATTTCAACGGTATTTCTAATTACTTTTTGTAGAGTGAAATTGGAGGATTTAAATATTTGCTGTATATCATTCTTATTCGTTTTTTGAGAATCATCTTTAAAAATAATAATATGTAATATTTTGTCTGAATAATTAGCTAAAGTTCTTAAAAAAGTTACATCTAGTTGTTGTGCTTCATCAACAATTATTCTGATTTCTGTTTCATTATTTTTGTTTTTCAAAATATCATTAACTCTTTCAATTTCTTCACTATTTAAAATCGTTAAAATATCATGATTGACTTGAATATTTAGAATAATTTCACGATTAATATAATATTTTGATTGTTGAGAATTTGTAATGAATAATACAAACTTATTGGATTGAATATCTGATATTGCCTGAGATATGGCAAGTTGAGTTTTTCCAGTTCCTGCTGGCCCTTCAATAAGTATGGGTTGATTCGCTCTGTAGAAACCATCTAAAATTTCTTGTTGTTCTTTAGTAAGCTGAATAATAGTTTGTTTTTCATCCTCTAGTTTTGCACTCAGAGATTTTTTAAATACACATTTAGGAGTAATTAAATTTTTAATTTCTTCTACTCTCTGCTTTCCAAGAGGACAATCTTTAGGATTAGTATAATGACTATATAATTCATTAATTCTAAACTCTAAATTAATAAGATCATAACTCAATAAAGTTACTTCTTGTTCCATATATGGAGCTAACTCCCCCTCTAAAGTGTCACTGTGGGGAAAGCATATTGCATATCCGCAAGTGAACCACAATGTTTTTAGGCTAGGTATCTTTTCTTTTAGGTATACAGGCAATTGTTTTGAGTTAGCTAATTGTTTTTTATAGGGATTTCTATAACATTGTTGATCACCTGATTTCCACTGATCATGCTCACCATCATAAGAAAATTGAGATCCACCTTTAACTTCAATAATTAATAAACCTTTTTGGGGATGAACTAATAAAAAATCAGTTTCTCTTTCTGTTCTACACCCTTCTTTATTTTTGAAAATCCAATATCGATCTTGAAAAATATAAAAATCATCTTCAAGTTGAGCTAGTAAACGATATACTTGTGATTCCCCATATAAATTAGGATTAGATGGGCCGTCTGGAGGAAACATTTTAGCCATTTTAATATTACTCTGATTGCAGCTTATTGGGGGTCAGTAGAGTATCAGAGTCTTCAAGGGTTCTGGGTAATGTGAGTTTGAAAGAGCGATCTCTACTTTATAATCTCTATTGTACTTGTAAAACGTCTTATAGCAAAGCACACGCGCTATTTTCTGTTGATCAATACTTCAATAAGAGTGATCTATACAGTTTGAGTTGGTGCGTGTGGCAATACTGACACACCCTATAAGTTTTCAGCTACAAAGAAAGTTTGTGGTGGTGCGTGCGATCCACGCTGACGCACCTGACTACAATGAATTGGAGTTAAGAAGGTTTAATAGCCGTAAATAGGGCGGAATAATCATCGTTTGATTTTCCGAGTTTTTGCGTCGTTTCTAATATTGCTTTTACTCCTTCTAATGAACTTGCATTTAACCCCATTTTGACCGCTTCTTGTAGAAACAAATTCGTGTCTTTTAATAGATGTTTTACGGGGAAATTGGGATTTTCATAATTTTCTTCTAACATCCGTTGTAATTTTTTATCAAAGGTGGGAGCATATAACGCACTGTTGCGTAAAATATCCATAAATAATTCGATATCAACTCCTTGCTGTTGAACAAAATTTAAACTTAAGGCGAAAGCCGTTGTTAAGGAAGCAATTAATTGATTTAAGGCTAATTTTAACGCAGCCGCACTTCCGACTTCTCCAATATATTTCGGTTCGCCTAAGCATTTTAACAAATTCAACCATTGATCAAATTGCGCCTCTGTAGAACCTACCATAATTTGTAATGTTCCGGCTTTCGCTTCAGGAATACTCCCCAAAACAGGCGCTTCTAAATAGTCTCCTCCTGCTTTCAGAATGTCTTTTTGAATCGTTTTACTATCCGTTGGCGAAATTGTTCCCATTGAAATCACTGTTTTTCCCGATAAAAACGATTGAAATTCTGAACGGAACAAAACCGACTCAATGGCGTCTTGATTCGTTAACATTAATAAAATACAATCACTGGTAGCAATTAAACCTTGAGGCGTTCCGGCTACTGTCGCCCCTGCTTCCCTTAACGGTTCGACTTTAGAGGTTGTGCGATTATACACAATGAGTTGATATCCAGCTTCTAACAGTCGTTGCGCCATCGGAAACCCCATTAACCCGGTTCCGATTATTCCGATTTTCATTTAATGTTAACTCCCATTGACTAGAAATCCTGATTTGCAACCTAGATCATAATAGAGCTAAAATTTAATAACTACAATTTTCAGAAATTTCAAACCATCAGGGCCCATCTGTTAACCTTCCTACAGGTGTAAGCTCATGAAACTCGGCGAAATTTTGATGCGTAGAGGTTTAATTTCCTCAATACAACTTGAACAAGCCATTACCGTTCAAGGAGTTTGTCATTTAAGATTAGGAGAACTGTTAGTGACTGAAGGTTGGATTCAGACCACTGACTTAGAACAAGCCCTTTTAGAACAAAAATGGCGTCAAAAGGGCTTGTGGGTAATTGATTAGTTCTTTCCTTAATTAAAATGCGTGTTTAATAGACTTAAATTGAATACAGTTGATCTTCAAATAAATCTTCTCCGAAAACTGGGGTGACGTTTTGAAACCCTAAGCTTTCCAGATAAGATTTCCAACCGTCCGGGGAATCTTCTATGTCTAATGCACCCAGTACCCTAGCAACATCTGCAATCCAAGGAACAGTCCAAATGGTGTATCCTTGCCAATTTGAGCCCACTGATAACCAATCTGGGAGTGTATGTTCTCGAATAGGGCTTGAAAGTTCCCAACTTGCGCGAAAACAGTAGATTTGACCAGAATTTAACATCATTTTTTTGAGGATTTTGAACGGCAAAATGGACAGATTTCTGTCTCAACAAGATGCGTGAATTTAAAATTACGCATAAGTCTAAATTTAGCGGATTTATTTAACGATCCACCTCAATCAAAAGATAGGATAACTTCGAGAGTTTAACCGTATCCTATACAACAAATAATCTCTAAAAAAGATCTAATCAATTAAAATATCCTCCGAGGTGTCGCTAGTTCGATGCTGCCAATTAATATTAGGGATATTATTAAATCCTTGTTTGAGGCACTCTTCCCAGAGTTTACGAATTTCTGCTAAATAGGGATCACCCAAGCGTAGTTTTAACCAATTTTTGACCTCTAAAGTATCTTTTTCATATAACACTAAATTAATGGGAGGCCCTACAGAAATATTAGATTTCATGGTAGAATCAATTGAGAGTAATGCACATTTAGCTGCTGCTTCTAAATGGGTATTAAAGCTCAATGTTCGATCTAAAATGGGTTTACCATATTTAGTTTCTCCTATTTGCAAAAATGGTGTTTCTCTCGTGGCATGAATAAAATTACCTTGGCTATAAATTAAAAATAAAGCCGGATCTTGTCCCTTGATTTGCCCCCCTAATAGCATTGAACATTGAGGCTCAATTCCGTCTTTTTTTAGCCATTTTTCATCCAGTTCTTGAATTTTTCTGAGTTTTGATCCAATATATCGAGCGACTTCATACATAGAAGGGAGAGTATGTAAATTAATCTCTTCCTGGGTTTTGAGATCCCGATCTAATTCGCTGACAATTCCCTGGGTGATGGAGAGATTTCCCGCCGTACATAATAGAATTACGCGCTCACCTGATTTAGAAAAATCGAATAATTTCCGATAGGTAGAAATATAATCAACCCCAGCATTTGTGCGCGAGTCCGCCGCAATCACTAAGCCAGTATTGGTAATAATACCCAAACAATAGGTCATAGAAAGTTTCAATAAAATTTAGTAACTCACCAAAAGGAAAAGAATAGACTTTTCTGACCCGAACTGTCAACCATCAAGCTTTAATACCCCACCCTCCTCTTCTACCCAGATCAAAATTCAACTCAAACAGCAGGAGTCCCCGACTCTAGCTGTACCCCTGTGAGTAGCAGGAGGAATGGCTGTGAGTCCATGATTGCACTACTAATGTAATCTTCTTTGGTAGAATCAATCAGAAGCCGGAGAATTAGGAATAAAAGATTCAGTCATTGGACATCACGAGAACTGCTGTTGGAGATCATCAAGCAAGGCATTGCCAAGACCATCTTACCTCGTCATGTAGAACGATTAATGTTAGAAACTGATTGGAAATCTCACCCGTTATAACAGAATACGGGTTAAATTCCTATCGAAATAAATGGAAACTATAAGCGGTTGTTCAAGTAGGAAATGCTCTATGAAGATCTGTGTTTTTATTGATTCGGCAATTAATAACTGTGAATATTTAATTAAAAATGTTTTTGAATCAGTAGAAGTTGTCCAACTTAATAATAGTCAAGATAGTATTCAACAAGTTGCAGATTATCTACGACAAAGACGGGAGATTCAAGAAGTTCATCTAATTAGTCATGGTGCTTCAGGTTGTTTAAAGTTTGCCAAAAGTCAACTTGATTTAGAAAACTTAGAAAACTACCATCAACTTTTAAAACAAAGCTTTTCTGCTGTCGATTCTTTAATTCTCTATGGCTGTCATCTTGCTCAAGGAGAAAAAGGTCAAACTTTTATTAAACAATTACATCAAATTACGGCTACAAAAATAGCAGCTTCAACAAGCTTAACCGGAAACAAAATCTTAGGGGGAAATTGGGATTTTGAATTTACCCTTGGCAATCTTAACGTTAATTTACCGTTTAACCCAGAAGCACTTCAAAGTTATCCTTCTATTTTAGCGACTTTTATTGTTAATAGTACAGGGGATACGAATGATAATGATATAAGCAATGGCATTACTACACTCCGAGAAGCAATTACTGTTGCAAATATAACCCCTGGAGCAGATCGAATTGATTTTAATATTCCCAATAGCGATCCCGGATTTAATGCAACGACTAATTCCTTTACAATTCTACCATTATCCAGATTACCTGCAATCACAGATTCAGTTGTTATTGATGCGACTACTCAAACCGGATTTACAGGTACTCCGATTATTGAAATTAATGGCACTAATGCAGCAGGATTAGATGATGGAGTTATAGAAATTACAGCCGGAGAAAATAGCATTATTCGAGGGTTTGTCATTAATCGTGCTGGATTTAGTAATGCAGCCATTTTAATTAACAATAGTAACGCCAATCAAATTGAAAATAACTATCTGGGAACCGATATTACAGGAACCGTTGATCCAGGGGGAAATGGGTCAGGAATTATTATTCTTAATTCTGCTAATAATATTATTCGAGATAATCTCATTTCGGGAAATAATAACACTTCGGCAGTGGGAATCCGTATCGAAGGAAATACCGCTACCAATAATCAAATTTTAGGAAACTTTATCGGCACAACTATTACAGGAAATGCAGCTTTAGCAAATTCAGGTGGGGGTATTGTCATTGAAAATGCGCCTAATAATATTATTGGAGGAACCACAGCAAGCGATCGCAATATTATTTCTGGAAATGGCTTTAATGGAATTAATATTAGTGGAATTGATACCATTGGTAATCGAATTTTAGGAAACTATATTGGTACAGATATTACTGGAACCGTTGCAGTTCGTAATACTTTTGATGGAATTTTAATCTCATCTAATGCGTCTAATACAATTATTGGCGGAACCGCAGTTGGTGAAGCCAATTTAATTTCAGGTAATGGTTCTAGTGGTATTTTCCTCCAAACTGGAAGCAATAATCAAGTCATTGCCAACTTAATTGGAACGGATATTACGGGTAAAATTGCTTTAGGAAATGGGTCAGTAGCAGGCGTAAGGATTGAAAGTTCCGAGCATCTCATTCAAGATAACTTAATTTCAGGAAATATTGGCGATGGAATCTTAATTGGGAGTAGCAATGCCAATAATAATATTGTTACCGGAAATCTCGTTGGAACAGATATTGATGGAATCGCAACTTTAGGCAATAGTGAAACCGGAATTATAATTGCCCAATCTGCAACGAATAATAGAATTGGTGGAACTATTCTTGATGAACGAAATATTATTTCAGGTAATAATAGTTCAGGAGTTAGTATTCAATTTAATGCCACCAATAACCAAGTTTTAGGAAACTATATAGGGGTAAATATTAACGGAATTGCAGATTTAGGAAACGCTGCTGATGGTATCAGTTTATTGGCAGCACCTAATAATATTATTGGAGGAACTGTTGCTGGATCTGGAAATTTAATTTCTGGAAATAATGGAAATGGAATCGATCTGGGTTTAGCTTCCTCTGAAACTCGAATTTTAGGAAACTTTATTGGGACAGATTTTACGGGAACTGTTGCAATTCCTAATACAGAGAATGGAATTAGTACAGATGGGTTTCCGGTTAATGGAATTATTGGGGGTACAACGCCAACAGAACGAAATTTGATTTCTGGAAATGGAGAAAATGGGATTGATATTTCTGCACCCAATTATCAAATTATTGGTAACTTTATTGGGACTCAAATTGATGGGGTGAGTTTGTTAGGAAATACAAACGCAGGAATAAATATTGCTTTTGGGGGGAACAATACCCGTATTGGTGGAACAAATACAGGAGAAGGAAATGCGATCGCTTTTAATGGTAGAGATGGAGTATCTGTTGGAAATGGCAGTACAGGAAATTCTATTTTATCGAATGCTATTTTCTCTAATATTGAATTAGGAATTGATTTAAGTTCACCTGCTATTAATACAGCCGGAACAACAGCAAATGATGCGGGAGATACGGACACTGGAAGTAATAACCTGCAAAATTTTCCAGTTATTACTTCAGCCGTTTCCGATGGAACTAATACAACCGTTTCTGGAAGCTTAAATAGTACGCCTAACACAACTTTTCGAGTTGAATTTTTCGCTAATGATATTTTAGATCCCACCACATTCGGAGAAGGTCAACAATTTTTAGGGTTTGCAAACGTCACAACTGATGCAACGGGAAATATTAGCTTTGATCAAAGCTTTTTATCTTCTCAAACTGACAATAAATTTATTACCGCTACCGCTACAGACCCCAGTAACAGCACCTCAGAGTTTTCAGGGGGACAACAAGTTAACCCCTTAACCCAAGTTGAATTTTCTCAAGGAAATTATCAACTAAATGAAGATGGAACTGTTGTTGGTTCAGCTATTACAATTAATCGCATCGGAAATACCGCAAGTTCATCCAGTATTGAGGTTCAATTAACCAATGGAACAGCAACCGGAGGAACAACCTTAGACACCGGAATAGACTTTAATAACACTTCAATTTTAGTTAATTTCGCATCGGGAGAAACCTTTAAAACCGTAACAATTCCCATTAATAATGATACGTTACCCGAAGAGAACGAAAGTTTGACATTAACACTAGCCAATGGAAGTATTGGAACAATCATTAATCCTCAAAATAGTTCAATTGTTGAAATTATCGATAACGACGAACCAGAACCTACACCTACTCCGACTCCGACTCCCACGCCAGAACCCACTCCTACACCCACTCCGACTCCGACTCCCACGCCAGAACCCACTCCTACACCCACTCCGACTCCAACACCCGAACCTACACCAGAACCCACGCCTACTCCGACTCCCACTCCAGAACCCACTCCTACACCGACTCCCACTCCTACACCCACACCAACGCCAACGCCAGAACCAGAAGATCCAGACTGTCTTTGTCCCTCTTTCCCGACTCCTCCTGATGTTAATTTAACTCAACCTATAGATAGAATTGTAGGTAAGGAACCCGATGAAAAATTATTAGGTACAGAAGGAAATAACTTTTTACAAAGCTTTGGTGGGAATGATACTTTAATCGGTTTAGATGGACAAGATACCCTGGTTGGAGACATACAAAACGATATTTTATTTGGAAATAAAAACGCAGATTTATTAATCGGTGAAGTCGGAGAAGACACACTCTATGGAGGAAAAGAAGATGATTTAATTTTGGGAGACGAAGGAAATGATCAAATTTGGGGAGATGAAGAAAATGATACTTTATTAGGAGGGAATGGAGATGACACCTTATTAGGTGGAATTAACGATCCATCTAATCCTAATGAAGATGGACTAGACTTATTATTCGGGAATGAAGGAAATGATTTAAGTTTCGGAAATCAAGCTAATGATTCTCTCTCAGGAGAAGCGGGAAATGATACGTTGTATGGCGGAAAAAATGATGATTTGATGTCGGGTGATGCAGGTGATGATTTACTATTGGGTGATCAAGGAAATGATACCCTTTGCGGCGGTGAAGGGGAAGATACACTCTATGGAAGTTTAGGTTCACAAATAGAAGCGAATTCAGGAGAAGAAGAAGATTTACTCTGTGGCGACGAAGGAAATGATTTTCTGTTGGGAAATGAAGGAAAAGACACCTTAAATGGTGGCGAAGGAAATGATATTTTGTTTGGGGGTATAAATAATGATAGCCTGATTGGTGGCGCAGGTAATGATACTTTACTGGGGGATCAAGGTAACAATATTTTAGCAGGGGGAACAGGACGTGATCTCTTTGTTGTTAAAGTTAATCAAGGTGAAAATACAATAATTGACTTTCAAGATAGTCAAGATCAAATTCTGGTAATTTTAAATGAAAATTTAGCTAATTTTATTCCTTTTGAAGACTTGATGATTACCCAGAATGGAAACAATACATTGCTCCAATTTGAGGAACAAGTTCTGGCTATTTTAGAAGGGATAGAAGCAGACTTGATCACCTCAGAGGATTTCTTGTTTGTTAACACCTAACTCAATTTTCTTTTCCCCTCTGTTCCCTGTTCTAAGAGTGGGTAGCGCTATAACGGGTGATTAACGTTATCATGATCTCAAATCAACCCCTATCGTTTATGGAGGGCCAGGGAACTGGTTAAACGTGCCTATCGAAACGATTTATGGTCAACTACAAGGCCTAAAACCCAGTCAGCTTAAACGGTTGCAAAGCCTGTATCATCAAAGATTACCGGGTGATCGCATTACAACCGCAGAATTTGCCCAGCGACTGGCGGCCATTAGTACAGAAGTCGAACAACCTCTGTGCGCCTATATTAACCGTCGGGGACAAGTCATGCGTGTGGGAGTCGGAAGCCCGCGCCAGACCCAAATTCCCCCCTTAGAACTGCCCCGTTATGGCAATGGACGACTGAGTGGGATTCGCTGTATTGCCACTCAAACCAACGCCGAACCCCCCAAAGAATCAGCCCTCACTGCAATGGCCATTCAACGGTTAGATGTTCTCGCCGTTCTAACCTTAACTGGAAGTGGATTTCAACGACGAGGAGGAGGTGAAACAGGTTATGTCAAAGATACCTATATCGCTCACCTTGTCCCAGAAATGGACACGGCAAATCATCAACACATTGATAATGGTTTTTCTGCCATTCCCTATTATTTGTCCTTGCCCATGAGTTTGGATACCCTTTCCCAACAGGACTTTCTGGATTTAGTTAATGGCCTAGAGGCAGAATTTGAACGGGAATTTGTCGCCCGTGAAGTTGATTCTAGTCAAGATAAAGTCCTCTTAGTTGGGGTCAAAACGGAAAAAATCTCACCCCAACGTTTTGAAGATGGGTTAGCGGAATTAATTCGTTTAGTCGATACCGCCGGAGGTAAAGTGTTACAAACCCTGCGCCAAAAGCGTTCTCAACCGCATCCCCAAACCGTTGTCGGCGAAGGGAAAGTCCAAGAAATCGCCCTCGTCGCCCAAACTATCGGCGCGAATTTAATTGTTTTTGACCGGGACTTATCCCCCGCCCAAGTTCGTAACCTGGAAACCCAAATTGGGGTCAGGGTTGTAGACCGAACTGAAGTGATCCTCGATATTTTTGCTCAACGGGCTCAGTCGGGGGCTGGTAAATTACAAGTGGAATTGGCCCAATTGGAATATAGTTTACCTCGCTTAACGGGTCGAGGTCGGGCGATGTCTCGGTTAGGAGGTGGAATTGGAACCAGGGGGCCAGGGGAAACGAAATTGGAAACGGAACGGCGAGCCATTCAACGGCGCATTTCTCGGTTACAGCAGGAAGTGAATCAACTACAAGCTCATCGTTCTCGTTTGCGGCAAAATCGTCAAGTTCGAGAAGTCCCGACGTTAGCCTTAGTCGGATATACCAACGCCGGAAAATCGACGTTATTAAATGTTTTAACCCAGTCGGAAGTCTACACGGCTGACCAACTCTTTGCGACCCTTGACCCCACCACTCGCCGTTTAGAGATTCCTGACACCATGACGGAGGAACCTTTAAATGTCGTGATTACGGATACGGTGGGATTTATTCATGAGTTACCCCCACCTTTAATTGATGCCTTTCGCGCTACCTTAGAGGAAGTCACCGATGCGGATGCGTTAATTCATTTAGTTGATTTATCCCATCCCGCTTGGGAAAGTCAAATTGAGTCGGTGATGCAGATTTTAAGGGAAATGCCTGTTACTCCTGGCCCTGGATTATTAGCGTTTAATAAAATTGATCAAACTGATGGTGATACCTTACGATTAGCACAAGAAAAATATCCCCAAGCGGTTTATATTTCTGCATCTAAAGCGTTAGGATTAGAAACCCTCAGAAAACGCATGGCGGCTTTAGTTCATTATGCTGTTTCTAATCGTTAAAAGGGAATTACGAATTACGAATTACGAATTACGAATTACGAATGGGGAAGGGGGAACACGGGATAGGAAAAAGGGATTAGCGACTCGACAATTATTTATAGCCAACATTGAATGATAGAATATAACCCCACAATCCCACTATTTTTTATCTGAACAATGATTTTTTTCAATTGCCACTTTGAGCGATAATCGCTATATTATTAATAGATTGATCGTTCACTTACTCAGGCAGGAAATTAAACATGGACAGTAATACAATTCGAGAACGAGTTGCTTTAATTGAGCAAAAACGGGAATCCTTGGTTAAGTTGTTAGAAAAACCTAATTTAGGAACCCTCAGAATTGATGTTAATCAAGCCTTAGAAGAAATTGATGAATTAATTGAAGACTTTAAGCGAACTTTCCCAAATCCAGAACATAACTAAAAGGCAATTATCCCCTGTGAAAATAACTATTTTAAAAATTACAGGGGAAAATGAGTTAGCAAATCTCCCTTAATGAAATTTAGGTTATTAATATTAATTATTGTTTGAAAAATGTTTTTTTGAGGAAAAATATGTTACAATATAAAATTGTCTCTGTCCTATATATAGCAAGTCTAAATGGATTGTACAATCATAATCATCGGGATTATTAATCATAAAAAATGGACACAAATCCCAGTGTAGGGGCGAGGCGCGCCTCGCCCCTACGAGGAATTGGATTTTAAGTCTGATGTACAACTGATGTAGACTTGCTATAGATTCGAGTTAATTTTAATTAAAAATAATTAATATCTATGAGCTTAGAAAATATAAAAATAGAAACCACTATTCCCCAAGAATGGGCTAGTCAATTGAATCAATTATCCGCAGAAATAGGACATTCTGTAGACAAATTAGTTCAAGAAGCTATCGAACAGTATTTAGAAAAAGTTAAATCTTCATCAATTTCTAATTGCACTAATTTAGATGCTTCAAACCTTCAACAAGACTTATTAATTTTACAGCAAAAAGTTAAATCATTAGAACCCTTATTACATCAAGTTGCTAAATTAGAAGCCAAAATAGTAGGCCTTGAAAAAATAATTATTCCAGAAGTTCCTATTATTCCTAATTCTACCTTTGCTCAACTTTTAACCAATGATGATGATGACGATGAACCCGATGAAGTTCTAACCGATTTTTTAGGATAAAAATATAGTAAATCCTGAAGATCTCTCTTCTCTTAGCCCTAAAAAGCTTACAATTTACAATTCAAAAGGAGCCATAATTCCTAACTTTTCTTCTAATAAAATTTGGAGAATCACTTGCGTAATTAAAACCAAACCTAGTCTCGCTTGAGCCAATTTCGGGGTCTGTTGTTTAACCTCTCCCCAAATTCGACAGTAACGATAAAACTGTTGAAAATCTTGGCTTAATTGAGCAGCAAGTTTTAGCCAATTGGGGGAACTTAAAGGGAAAAAAAGAGCATCTACAGTCTTCACCAATTGCATTAAAAGTTGATAGTCATAACTTTGAGTCAATTGTAATTGTCCTTGAGCCGTTAACCAAGGAATGGGGGGAGAAGTAACGCTAATTTTTAAAGGTAATACAGCTTTTAAATTCGGTTCTTCTAACTGAATTAAATGCTCCCGGTGAGCCAAACTTAATAAAGAACAGCAGCGAGCATGACTATATTGAAGCTCAAATTGATCCGGGGAAATTTCCCTATTCCGAAGTGGAGTTAGTACCCACCGATGGCGAAGAAGTTGTTCTAACCAAGTCGCTATTCCCCTATCAGTAAAGATAAATTGCAACATTCCTGACGACAAGGGATAAACCGTCACATCCCTAGGAATTTGCCCAAAACCATACTGACCCTGTGTATTTAAGGTCTTTAAGCTAACACAGATAGCCTCCGCCAGATCCAGAGGAGGTTGATGCAAGCGGGATGAAAGTTTCAGCGCGATCGCCGATCCGTATGTGATCTTAGTCTTATGTTTAATGTGATTTACGGGAATTTCCTGAGAATTAACCGTATCAATCCCTTGAAATTGTAAACTTTTTCCCAGTTGTACCGCTAACATCTTTGCCAAAGCAAGCATAACCTTCTAAATCCATCCCAAACAGGCTTACATTGGCTATTATCAACATACTAAGTCAATACCCTGACGGAATTTTTTGAAATTGATTGTCTAAAATAGTTGATGAGTTTACTCAAAAGAGATGTGTTTTTTGTTACTTTGGTTAAAGGATCTTAAACCCTTCTCTCTTAAGTATAAAATACACCTTCAGGATAGGCGAGCAATTCTGTGAACCCATTCAACACTTGACGGATGTGGAGGTGTATAAGCATCTTGCCGTGACCTTTGACTAAAAATTGTTTATTACCTGATCTCATGATGCAATCATC
This sequence comes from Planktothrix sp. FACHB-1365, assembly GCF_014697575.1. Taxonomy (GTDB): domain Bacteria; phylum Cyanobacteriota; class Cyanobacteriia; order Cyanobacteriales; family Microcoleaceae; genus Planktothrix. Next base: position 33,324 of record NZ_JACJSC010000017.1, read on the forward strand.
TCCTATTCCGACCGATTCCAATCGACCTTTCCTAACCTGGCAGAGGATTACAGACTGGGCACAGGAACATTACCGTTGCCGCAGTTTCAGCAAAGATGAGCGGATTCCGGCTCGTCCAGGGTTACTGTATTTAGTCCAACGGGGTGCAGTCCGATTAGTCGGTAGCGCTCAACTGGAGTATGCCAAGGGTAAACCCAATTCCAAACCCCGGAATCGCAATTTAGATGAAGCCTTTCTCGGTTTTGTTGGTGCAGGTCAACCCTTTGAACTGGTGGCGCAGTCTCCCTTTAGCCTACAAGCCTATAGCCACGCCGATGATACGACGGTGTTATGGATGTATTGGCACGATTTAGATAATTGGCCCCATTTTCGTCGGGAAGTTCTCGATGCGTTTCGGTATCAACATCAACGGAAATTACTTTGGTTAAGTACATTGGGTCAACGTCGTACCATTGACCGACTCTTAGGATTTTTAACCTTACTCATTGAAGAATACGGGGAATATTATGCCAGTAGTAACGGGGAAGATGGGTTTAAAGGCTATTGTTTACCTTGGTCATTAACCCACTCTCAAATCGGCAGTGCCATCGGTTCCACACGAGTTACCGTAACTCGTCTGATGGGAAAACTCCGTCAACAAGGCTTAGTTTATACTCAAGACGATAACTTAATTTGTATCCCCATTGAATCCGAAGACTACAACAAAACCTTGGATTTAGAAGACGATGCAGGCTTTGAAGAGGAATAATCAGTTATCAGTTATCAGTTATCAGTTATCAGTTATCAGTTATCAGTTATCAGTTATCAGTTATCAGTTATCAGTTATCAGTTATCAGTTGTTGATGAACTCCAGGCTTCTAAACTGTTTCCTGTTGACTAATAACTGATCAAATCTGATAGTAATTAGTGATTACTGATTCCTGATAAAACCTGCCGTAACTGTCTTGTTGCCTGGGTTTGAGAGTTGGACAGATCTAACAGTTGATTCAGTTGAGCCGTTGTTTCCTGCAACTGCTGGCGAACTTGATTCCACGAATCTTGAACAGGTTGTAACATTTCCTGATACAAATTAATCCGCCCCCAAAGTTCAGCCACCATGCGTTGTTGTTCGATCCAACTTTGCTCCTGAGTTTCTAACTGTTGACGGGTTTGTTCTTGTTGTTGAACTTGAGCATTTACCTCTGTCTCTCTTTGGGCAAAGGTAGAGCGCAATTGTTGAAGTTCCGTTTCCAAAGTTTGGAGTTGCTGTTGTTGTTCCCGTTGTTGGGTTTCCAAACTCGCAATCACCGATTTCAAATCAGTCGGCCCTCCTGCGGTAGCCGGAGATAAACCTCGACGACGATTTAAAACCCCTTCATATTGAGTTTTATGGTCTTCCCGTTCTTTTAAGGTACGGCGCTGACCCACCAATGTTTCATTCAACATTTGATAGGCATCTTGTTCATCAGCTAATTTCGTCTGTAAACTTTCTCGATCGCCATCGTTTGCCGTTTTGAGTTCCTCTTGAATTTCCCCAATCTCTTCGAGTTTGTATTTTAATTCCTCCTCTTGGTCTTTAACAAAACCAGACCAGCGATCCCATTCCTGTTTTAATTGTTCGACTTCCGCTTGTAATTGTTCTAAGGGCATCGCCTCCAATGCTTGGATATCCACTTTCACGCTCACTGCGACGGGTTCATCCTCCGATTGACGAGAAGCCAACTCTTGTAACTGTTCTAATAAAGTTTGACGGCTTTGGATCAAGGTTTGTAACGTTTGAGCATAGTCCTGTTTCGTTTGGACTAACTGTTGCTGGGAGGCTAACTCAGAGCGATTTTGAATTAACAGATCCTGCGCTTGCTGCCACTGTTGCCATTGCTGTTTAATGCTGCTGGTTGTCGTTTCTAGGGTTTGTTGAAGGCGTTCAGCCTCAGAACGTTGTTCTTGTAATCGTTGCTGATGTTGTGCCAGTAAACTCTCAGCCCCAGTCACTTGTTCTAAGGACTGATGGAGTTTTGTCTGTAACGGAGAAATTTCAACAGGGTTAGACAATTGATTGAGTAAGTTATTGAGGAGTTCAGATTGTTCGGCACTCAAGGAAGGAGAGGACTGTAATTGAGCTTGTTGTTCTTCAAGCTGTTTGCGTTGATCTCGTAACTGCTGTCGAGTAGTTTCAATATCTTGACGAGCCTGGTCAATTTGAGACCGTAAATGGTTACTTTCATCTCGGGAACGCTCAATTTCTTGACGTTGCTGTTCCAGCCGTTCTAATTCTTCCTCCAATTGTTCCATCTGTTCTCGTCGGGCTTCCATTTCCATTTCCCGGCGATTTAATTCCTGACTTTGGTAAGTCAACGACTCCTTCCACTGTTCAATTTCTTCCTGTTGGGTTTTAAACTTTTCCTGCAACCGAGAAAAATCTTGGAGAATTCCCACGAGTTGGCGGGCAGCTTCTTGGATGCGCTGTACCTGCTTACCCGTATTCAGATCCACTAAGACTAACGTTCCGTCCTTAAAGTTATTGGCATCATCAGCAAGGATGATTTCATCTCCGGGTACAGCACTCCAATTGTTTTCACCTCGCTGACAAGCCAATAGCTTGAGTTCAGTCCTACCGCCGCCCAGACCAAATTTGCTACTCTGCTTTTGTACTTCCGCTAAATAGAGCATCGGCCCTTTATCCTCTTGAGGTGTTCAAGCACTATTTGTTCGCTGTCTTAATCATAAAACCTTCTGGGAGTCGCAGGTAAACAGTTAATCCTGAAGCCTAATATACCGTTAGTTAATCCTTAATCCCTAACTATCCGGTGCATAAGTGGCTGTCTCCCCTAGAATATAAGGGAAGCCGTGATTTGATCATCACGATACTGCCTTATTTTTCATCTCTAGGATGTACCTCAACCCAAACCCATTTGCAGGAGGCAACTTGCTAAATGCAAGGCTCTTTAAACGAAATTGATATTCGCAGTATTTTGCAACTGATTGAGCTTGGCCAGAGAACAGGGGAACTCATGGTCGAAGCTTACAGTTCATCCCAGATGGCCACTGAAATTGAACGCCATCCCAGCCGTTTAACCGGACAATGTTGGTTAGTGTTTTCTTGGAACGGTCGCATTATCTATGCAGGTCAAAGCGAAGGCAGCCTGATGAGATTACGCGATTATTTACGACGCTATAAAGCTGAAGCCGTTCTCGCTGAGTTAGAAGTTCCCTCCATTGCTTCGGTCAATGCTCCAGAGTATGGGTACTTGTGGGTGTTACTTGAACATCAAGTGATTACCCCAGCCATCGCTCGTAATATTGTTCATTGTATGGTTCAGGAAACCTTATTTGATTTACTGAGTTTACATCAAGGCGCTTTTATTTTTGAAATGGGATCTGCTTTAGCGCCCCAATTAACCACCTTAGAAATTAGCCCATTATTAGCCAATATTTTCAAACAAGTCCAAGAATGGAAAAAATTCCATCCCCATATTACCTCCCCGAATCAATGTCCCTTAATTACGGATCGATCAAAATTACAAGAGACCGTCCGACCTCAAGTGTTTGAAACCTTGAATCGTTGGGCTGATGGCCAAACCTCGATTCGTCAAATTGCCCGTCATTTACATCGAGATATTGTCATGGTGACAAAAGCCATTTATCCGTTTGTACAACAGGGATTAGTACAACTATTAGCTCCCCATCCCGAAAATCCGTTAACCACACTAGAACCCTTCACCGATAGAAATCGTAGCCCTCGAATTGTCTGTATTGATGATGATCTGGTGATTCGGCAAACGGTTGAATTTATTTTAAAAGAACATGGCTATGAAGCAACTGCCATTGGCAATCCTTTAAAAGCATTGAGTTTAGTGTTTCAACTCAAACCCGATTTAATTTTGTGTGATATTGCCATGCCTGAATTAAATGGTTATGAAATCTGTGCTATGTTACGAAATTCGACAGCCTTTCGTCAAACTCCCATTGTCATGTTAACGGGAATTGATGGATTTATTGATCGCCTCAAAGCTCGAATGATTCGAGCCACCAACTACTTAACAAAACCGTTTGGCGATGCTGAGTTATTAACCTTAGTGGAAACTTATATTGGGCCAGGGAAACTCACGAATACAGCTAAAGAGTCTAAATTAGAAGAGGAGTTCATGAGTGAGTTAGAAACCCTTTAACTCTCCCCCGTAGAAAACCCCAGACTGGATCAATCCAGGCGGTCAAAGATTTGTATAATTAAATAGGACTCTGGCTGACAAGATACACAATCCTGTAAAACCTGACTCTATGGGTTTATAGATTCGGGAACTATACTTGAAATTAAACAAGATGTTAAAAAAACTAAGTGATCATAACCCTGCCGATGGGATTGACAACTAAACAAACCCGGAGCGATCCGATGCAAAACCCTGCCGCCGATTCGCCCTTCAATTAAATACCCGATGATTGGGTCTTTGAGAACATAGAAATAGCCTCTGTCCTGTAATGCCAACAGGTATGCCAGAAAGAATAACCTCTTTTGAGGCGCAAAGGTTTAGTTGACACTTTACGATAAATTTCTAATGCAGCAGCATAAACCCCTTATTCCTTGGACTCTTACCCCTAACCGGATTATCAATAATTCGGGAGTTTCCCAGGGAGAAGAAAGATGAATAAAGTTATGGTGGTAGAAGATAGTGTCACCCAACGGGAGATGATTTCTAATCTTCTCAAAGATAGTGGCTTACAAGTCAGTGTCGCCAGTGATGGTGTAGAAGCATTAGAACAAGTCCAAAAAAGCTGCCCCGATTTAATGGTGCTCGATATTGTCATGCCTCGGATGAATGGTTATGAACTTTGTCGTCGCCTCAAATCCGATCCCAAAACCCGCAATATTGCCATTGTGATGTGTTCTTCTAAAGGGGAAGAATTTGATCGCTATTGGGGAATGAAACAGGGGGCAGATGCTTATATCGCTAAACCGTTCCAGCCGACGGAATTAGTCGGAACCGTTAAACAATTGCTTAGAGGGTAGGGGTAAACAATAATGGTTGGAAACCCAGATTTTTTAACCGGGCAAGGAACAGATGGCCCAGAATTTCAAGAGTTGGAAACTCCCGAAGGGGAGCCCCACCTCCGGTTTTTTGTGCCTTCAGGCAATGAATTTGCCCTTCCTGCCATCGGAATTCGAGAGGTACTGTTTCAATCTCCAGACCGGATGACGCCCATTCCTAACGTTTCCCCTCTATTACTGGGAACCTTCAACCTTCGAGGTCGGGTGATTTGGGTGGCTGATTTAGGTCAATTTTTAGGGGATAGCACTCCCTTGAATACAGACCGCACAGAGATCCATGTTATTGCGGTAGAAGACCAAGACATTATATTAGGGTTAGCGGTTGATGCTCTCAATGATATGGCATGGCTTGACCCTGATAAAATGCAAATGCCCACTCAAGTCAGTGATAGTATGGCTCCTTTTATTAAAGGAGAATGGCAATTGGCAAATACAGGGAACGTTCTGCGACTCTTAGACCAAGTAGCAATTTTGCGATCGGCTCGTTGGGCAACGTGATCTAGCCAACTCAAGGTTCATAGCCTAAAATGTCACAGCCTGCCCAGCATCAATTGATTATAAAACTGTTTAAGTTAAACCTTTCTTACATTGAACTCTTAACGTTTAAGCCATACCACACTAAACTTTAAAATCAAAAGGGGAATCGCTCATGGCAACAAGCACAGACTTCCTACAAGAATATCAGCAAACGGAGGAAGCATACTGTCAGGGAAATTACGAAGAAGCGGCGGCGCTGGTTTATCAACTGGTGGAAGATTATCCAGAAGATCCGTCCGCCCGTCTTTTATGCGGTCATATCTATGGCTATGGGTTACAGCAATATGATGTGGCTCGTGATCAGTATATGGCGGTCTTAAATTTGACCAGTGATGCGGAATTACTCGAACAAGCCCATCAAGCTTTAGCCGATACTGACCAATACGAACTCGCCGAGCCTTCAGGTGAGTTGAACGAGAACCCTGATTCCCAAGCGGTTTTTAATGCCCTTCTCGATGAAGAAATTGATTCTACCGAAGTTGATTTAACTCAAGATTTACAGTGGGTCGCCGAAGAAACCAATGGTTTCGCCAATGGCACCTCCTCAATGAATTTATTAAATGATTTAGAATCCCTTCCTGATGATTCCCATCGGCAAGGCAATGGCAATTTGATCAATGGGTCAAACCCTGAGATAGACCTGAAGGATTTTAGCGGAACCGAAGATCACTTTGATTTTCAAGGATTAGAGGACTCCGAATTAAACTTATCAATTCCTGATCTCGATGATGGGATCGATGAAAGGGGGTTAGAACATCTCGGGGATAATCAAGACTATTTACACTCTAATGGTAGCCAATCTCCCCTCAGCTTTACAGCCGATAATCCCTTTGCCTTAGAGGATGATTTAGAGGAAGGAACAGAAATTTTAAATCCCTTGGATGAGCAGGGTTCCCTGACCCAATTCGAGGATGATCCGTTTACACTAGAAGAAGATGAATCACAACCCAGAACCCCCTTAGCCACCGATGAGGTGAGTGTTAGTGATCTTGAACAGTTAACCGGGGATTTATTTTCCTCCGAGGATGACCAATTCGATCTTCTCGATTCCTCAAACCCCAGCACTGAGGATGACCTGCATTCACTCAATTCCCAGGAAACTCTGGATGAGTCAGAGATGGATTATCTACATCAACCGACTCAGTTCCTTGACCTCGATGACTTAGAAGATGAAGGAGAGTTTGGGGGAACCGGGGGAGATGAGGAAGACGAGGAATTGATGGAGACTCCCGACTCTAAGCCCCAAACCCCTTTTCCTTCATCTCCTGCCGCTACCCCCATGAGTTTTGAAGAAGAACTCGATGATATTTTTGCCCCCCTAGAAGAGATAGATTCATCCGGGGAGTTCGTTAACCCCGATCCGGTATCCTCCAATGGGATGATGTCGGGTGGGTCAACTCCCTTATTTGAGCCAGAGGAAGAGGAGGAGTTTGACCCCGATCTGTCTGGTTTTACATTTCCTGTGGAACCCTTCGTTGATGATGCTGATGATTCTGTTCCCTTACCCCCTGACCCTTCTAACATGACGGCGAACTTTAATGTTTTGGATACAGAAGAAAGCAACGAAGAGGAAACCCTGTTGACCAATAACAGGATGAATCCGTCATATTTTTCTAATACCCGGGGTGAAGCTACCCCATCCTCGGCTTATGGGGCGTTGGATAGGGCTGAGGAGGAAGATGATATTGTTTTTGATGCTACGGATATTCCTGATAGTTTTGATCTCGAACCTGTAAATGAGGATACTTTTGGGGACTCCTTTGATATAACGCCGGAGATGACAGATCTCAATGGTCGTTCTTCTAATGGCAAGGCTCCCCAAACCGTGGAAAACGATTTCTTAGATAGTTTTGAAGAGTTTGATGATGTTGCCGATTTTGATATGGCGGCTGGTGGGGATAATGATCTATATGTTGATTCAGACTTTGGTAATTTAGATAGTAAGTTTCCGAGCGCGACCTACAACAATAGCACCCTCGATAGTGATAGTTCGTCGATTCGGGATGATGAGATTTTTAATAGTGCTTATACTGCATCGGCTGTTACTACCTTAAGTCCCGATTTGGGGGATGTGATGGATACGGTGGTTGCGTCTGATCAAGGGCCATTCTCTTTTTTAGAAAATGCTTCCCTCAACCGCAAACCTTTTTACACGGCCCTCGGAACGGGACTGGTAACGTTGATATTTGTTGCAACGGCGACTAATGTTGCTACCCGCACTGCTGCCTTAGATAACAAACGGGAATTAGTGGATTATCTAAGGGTTACGGGTTGGTTTATGACCACTGTTGCCGGAGCTACAAGTTTTATCACCGCCTGGGGATTGGGTCGGATTACGGCCCAACAAATTACCAAAGCCACAGACGATTTACAAGCTCAATTTGATGCGATTAGTAAAGGCAATTTAGATGCCCGGGCTACGATTTTTGCTGAGGATGAGTTTGGGAGAATGTCTGCCAAGTTCAACCATGCGGCTCAATTTATTCAAAATATTACGCGAGAAGCCCAACGCAAAGCCAAGGAACAAGAAGATGCCAGAGATGATTTACATCGTCAGGTGATTCGGCTCTTGGATGATGTGGAAGGGGCGGCGCGGGGAGATTTAACGGTGACTGCGGAGGTTACTGCTAATGTTTTAGGGGCCGTAGCCGACTCCTTTAACTTAACCATCCAAAACCTGCGGGAAATTGTGGTTCAGGTGAAACAAGCCGCCCGTCAGGTGAGTAAGGGGGCAACGGATAGTGCGACGTTTGCGAAAGATGTGGCGGGAGATGCCTTCCGACAGGCGGAGGAACTGGCTGCGACGTTAAACTCGGTACAGGTGCTGACTGATGCGATTCAACGGGTGGCTGAAAGCGCGAGGGAAGCCGAAGAAGTTGCTCGTTCGGCGGCGGCGGTAGCAACTAAAGGGGGGGAAGCGGTACAAATGACCGTAGCCGGGATTCTCAAAATTCGGGAAACGGTGGCAGAAACCAGTCGAGAAGTCAAGCGGTTAGGGGAATCTTCTCAAGAAATTTCTAAAATTGTGGCAATTATTTCTCAGATTGCTTCCCGCACCAACTTACTTGCGTTAAACGCCAGTATTGAGGCGGCACGGGCTGGGGAAGCGGGTAAGGGGTTTGCGATTGTTGCCGATGAAGTTCGACAGTTGGCGGATAAGTCAGCGAAATCTTTAAAAGATATCGAACAAATCGTGATGCAAATCCAAAGCCAGACTAATACGGTGATGATGGCGATGTCTCAAGGTCATCAACAGGTGATTGAAGGGACTCGTCTGGCTGAACAAGCGAAACGGGCTTTGGATGACATTATCCAAGTGACGAACCGGATTGACGTTCTGGTGCGTTCCATTACGGCGGATACGGTGGAACAAAACGAAACGGCTCGTGCTGTCGCCCAGGTGATGCGAGCCGTTGAACATAGCGCCCAAGAAACGTCCCAAGAAGCCCAAGGAGTCTCCAGTGCATTAACCAAACTGGTAGGTGTGGCGCGAGATCTCCTAACTTCAGTGGAACGTTTCCGGGTTGATGCTTCAGAAAAATCCTAGGGAGCAAGAAAGGCAGGGGAGGAAGTGCGTGAAAACGAGTGACCAAGGATTGACTGATAACTGATAACTGATAACTGATAACTGATATGCAACTTGAACAACAACAACGGATCATGGGCTATTTTATTGAGGAGGCTAAAGACCACCTCAATACGATTGAACAGGGATTACTGAATCTACAAACTACGGTTGAAGATCCAGAACTGCTCAATGAAGTCTTCCGAGCGGCTCACTCGGTTAAAGGGGGGGCTGCGATGTTGGGACTGAATAGTATTCAACAAACGGCTCACCGATTAGAAGATAGTTTTAAAATTCTCAAAGAAAACCGTCTTCCGACTCAATTCCTCGATCAACAATTAGAGTCGTTATTTTTACAAGTTTTTGATACCTTACAAGCCTTGATTGATCAATTGTCAGGGCCCTATGGGTTAACGGAAGAGGCGGCGAGTGCTATTTTGCAGGATGTTGAGCCTGTTTTTGAAGCTTTAAATTATCATATTAAAAATGTTGTACAGCAACAGGGGACAGGTAAACGTTCGCCTGTAGAGACGGATTATAGTACCCCTGTACAAACCCGCCCGACTTCTGCGCCGATCTCGAAACCGCCTGAAGAAACGGGACATAGCAGTGCTAAAGATTTGGTCTTTGGTAGTGATGTTGCTGAACGGTTGCGGGAAATGTTGCAACAGTTTAAACAACCGGAAACCCCCCAAACTCGTCAGGTGTTAATTGAAACTTGCCGAAGTTTAGCCCGGGCGGGAGAACTGTTTGATTTACCGAATTGGGTTAAATTTATCGAAAATGTAGAACAAGCGATCGCTAATTCACAGAATACTTATCGGAGTTTAGCTCCCGTTGTGATTAAGGCGATTAAAGAAGCTCAAGACCTGGTTTTAGCGAATAGAGAGACTGAAATTGTCCTCACCGAAGCCATTACCCGCTTGTTACCCAAGTCCGTAACTCCTGCAAAAACCCCAACATCCAAAAAATCCTCCGGTCAATCTCCTAAATCCCGAACACTGGGAGAAGGGGAGTCTAAAAAATCAGCAGCAGGGAAGAAGTCGGGGAATAGTAAGAAGAAATCTCCAGATGTTTCAACGCTGACGAACCCCCTACTCGATACTAACTGGTCGGATTCGGCAACGAATGCGAGTAATACCCCAACTCGTTTACCAAACGGCCCCGAAATTACCCCCGAAGAATATAACAGCCTCAGAGATTTATTTGAGGGTTTGGATGAGTGGGATCATGGGGCTGCTGGGGAAACGGCTGGGGAAACTCCTGCACAGTCGGGAAGGTCAGCAGACCCCCTACAAGGTGACTTTTTTGATTTGTTAGATGAAAAACAAACGGGGTTAAATAAGACAGAAGCTAAAAACAAAAAATCTTCTCAGGAAAGTCTGCAACGGGGACATCACCCCCCAGGGATGTCTCCGGCTAACTCTGGTGTGGATGATGATCTAGCCAGTTTCTTTGATAATCTCAGTGATACGGATATTCCGATGGTGGAAACCCCAAGGGTCAAAGGACTATCTAGTGCCCCAAAAATTGGACAAGATCAACCATCAGCCAGTTTTGAGGATTTCTTTGATGAACTGTTAGACATGAATCCCGAAACAGAAGTTTCATCGGGATCAGCCCAGAATTCTACTTCTATTTCCCCGGATGAAATTAATGATTTATTGGAGGATGCGGAAAGTTTGGATGAACTGTTTGACCAGTTTGACCAACAGGCTCAAGGGTCTTCTCCCGAACCCAAACCCCAAACGGCAAAACCCAGTTCTTCCTTAACTGTAGAAGCAGCCCCCGAAGAAGATTGGTTTGACGAACTATTAGAAAGTGAGATGGGTATTGTACCCGAAATATCGACTCCTTCTTCTTTGGATGATTTGATGCAATTTGGAGAAGAGCAAGCTGCAACTATTGAGGACAGTGTTGAGGTGTTAAGCCCAAGGATATCTCAAAACTTAGAAACGATGGAGACCGATCAGGGTCGGTCTCTACCTGCTCCCAATTTGGAACTACCGGATGATGATTTTACGAGTTTAGATGCTTTACTGAATGAAGAAGGTGCACAAGCTAATCAGACGGTAGAAGAAGATATTTTCTTAAATTTAGATCAACTGTTACAGTCCCCGGATGCAGTAGAGACGCGCCATGATCGGTCTGTACCGTCAATTCCCAAATCCTCAGACAGTGGACGAACCCCTGTTAGTAAAGTATCATCTTCTTCTGAGGAGGATTCAGAGTTTACGGAGTTGCTGCAATTAATTGAAAATGGGCCGCCAAGCTCTCGGTCAGCGGCGGTTCCCAGAGGAAACTTTGCCAAACCTATTGCTGAACCGATTGTTAAGGTTCCGGTGAAACAATTGGATAACCTTAGCAACCTAATGGGGGAACTGGTGGTCAACCGCAACAGTTTGGAACAGGATCAAGAACGGATGCGGCAGTTTTTGGATAATTTGCTGCACCAAGTTTCGCTGTTGGGGGATGTGGGTCAACGGATGCAGGATTTCTATGAACGATCGCTATTAGAAATTTCCCTCCTGTCCCACCGTCGTAAGCCGTTCTGGTTTAATGAAACGTCTTCAATTCATGATGATGATTCTAATACGGATTTAGATTCGACGGAACTTGATCGGTTTACGCCATTCCATACCCTCTCTCAAGAGATTATTGAGTTAATTGTCCGGGTGCGGGAGTCGTCGGCGGATATTGAGTTTTTGGTGGAAGAAGCGGATCAAGTTACCCGTGAGTTGCGACGAATTACCACCGCGTTGCAGGAAGGGTTAAATCGAGCCCGGATGGAACCCTTTGCGATTGAAGCGGATGCGTTGAAGCGTCCAGTGCGGGATATTTCGATTAAATGTGGCAAACAGGCGGAGTTATTTGTCGAGGGTCGAGATACTTTAATTGACAAGATGTTATTGGGTAAACTCCATGACCCGTTAATTCATTTGGTTAATAATGCTATTACTCACGGAATTGAACCTGCGGACGTGCGGACAGCAGCCGGAAAACCCGCAGTCGGTCGGATTACGATTCGGGTATTTCACCAGGGGAACCAAACCATTATTGCGGTTTCCGATGATGGGGGTGGGATTGATGTGAATCGGGTGAAAAATAAGGCGATTCAGAAGGGGTTGATTACGGCGGTCGAAGCTGAGAGTATGAGCAATCCAGAGATTTATGATCTGTTATTCCTGCCCAACTTTAGTACAAAGGATGTGGCGGATGAATATGCAGGTCGGGGTGTGGGGATGGATGTGGTGCGAACCAGTTTAACGGATATTCGCGGCACAATTACGACGGATTCGACGTTGGGACGCGGGACATCCTTCACCATTCGCTTACCCTTGAATATGAGTATTTCCAGGGCGTTGTGCTGTGTGAGCGATCGGGTGCGGATTGCGTTTCCGATGGATGGGGTAGAAGACATGATTGATGTTCCCCGTGAACAAATTCGAGTCATGGAGGATGGGAGTAAGGCTTTAGAATGGCGAGGAACGATTTTACCGCTTCGTCATCTGCGGGAGTTGTTAACGTATCACCGCCATTTGGGTCGGGGGAATGTCTATGGCGCTACGGCTGAGGAAGATATGATTTCGGTGATCGTCCTGCGGTCTTCGAGTAGTTATCTAGCCGTGCAGGTGGATCAGGTGTTGATTGAACAGGAAATTGTGATCAAGCCTTTGGAAGGGCCTGTACCGAAACCGATTGGGATTGCAGGGGCCACGGTGTTAGGGGATGGTCAAATTGTGGCGATCGCCGATGTGCTGGAGTTGATTGATTTGGCGATGGGTCGAATTCGCAAGGATGCTGCTGGTAAGATTTGGCAGATGGGTAATGCGGTGGCTGAACCCCAACTTCAGAAGTCTGAACCGACGGTGTTGATTGTGGATGATTCGATTACGGTGCGATCGCTGTTATCGATTACGTTTGAAAAATCCGGTTATCGGGTGGAAGAGGCGCGAGATGGTAAGGAAGCTTGGGAAAAACTGAAATCGGGTTTACCTTGTGATATCGTGTTCTGCGATATTGAGATGCCTCGGATGGATGGGTTGGAGTTATTATCGCGGATGCAAAAAGATCCGATCTTAACGAATTTACCTATTGCTATGTTAACGTCACGGGGGGCTGATCGTCACCGTCAAATGGCGTTTAATTTGGGAGCACGGGGTTATTTTACCAAGCCTTATTTAGAAGAGCAGTTATTAGAAGCAGCCGGACGAATGTTAAAAGGTGAAGTGGTCGGGAATACGGCGGTTGCTGTGTAATCAGTTATCAGTTATCAGTTATCAGTTATCAGTCAATTACGAATTATCAATTACGAATTAAGAATTAAGAATATTTCTCGTAATTCGTAATTCGTAATTCATAATTAATTAAGATTTTTCCTACCTGTTCCCTGTTCCCTGTTCCCTGTTCCCTCCTATTGCTTCTATGAGTTGATCCATTTCGGAGGGGAGGGTAAAGTAGTGAACGCAGGCTCTAACGCAATTGGGATCGAGGAGGGTTCGCAGGAAAATACACTGGTTTTCTAAAGTGTTGACTAAGGATTGATGGGATTTTCCATTGGTAAGTTGAAATGAAACTAAACCCGCTTCCGGGGGAGTCGTTCTTAAACATTGAATTTGGGGAATTTCTGATAGTTTTTGCCAAAGATATTGACTATTCTGACAAATTTTTTGATAACGTTCTGTTGGAGTTCCCCATTGATGATGCAGGGTAATAGCATGGCGTAATGCTGCATATAATGGATAGGCAGAAGTAGCGACTTCATACCGTCTAGCGTCGGGTGTCCAAGCAATCGGTTTTCCTCGTTCATCGTTAATAATACTTCGCCATCCAATAAACGTTGGAGATAATTCGGATAAAGATTCAGCACTCACATATAACCCCCCTAATCCATCTGGCCCACATAACCATTTATGACCTGTAAAGGCATAAAAATCAACCCCTGTTTCTGTTAATTGAAGCGGTAAAACACCAACGGATTGAGCGGCATCAACTAATACTTTTGTGTTATAATTTTGATGGCAGAGTTTAACAATTTCGGTTAGCGGTAAAACTTGACCTGTATTCCATAAAATATGACTGATCACTAATAGACGAGTATTCGGTTTTAAATACTCAGAAATCATCGCCACTGGATCACCTTGGTTTAAGGTTTCTCTCAACGGAAAAAACGAAACTTGCAAATCAAAGCGACGTTGAAGTTCCTGAACAATTGCAATAATCCCTGGATGTTCACAATCAGAAATTAACAGATGATCTCCCGGTCGCCAATCGATTCCCCACAGAGCAATATTACAACCAACGGTAACATTTTCGGTGAAACAGAGGGTTTCGGGAGCAATTCCTAACTCAGTGGCGACTAAATTGCGAGTTAACTGGGTTTCTTGCTTTTGCCATTGATTAATTTTACCCGAAAAAGGGCCAGAACACTGCACCTCGTTATACCCTTGAATAATAGCATCCATTGACACCAGGGGTAACGGCCCTTGTCCGCCATAATTAAAATAGGCTTTATTGGCTAAGGCGGGAAACTGTTGGCGATGGGTTTCTAGGGAAGGAGTTGTCATAATATTAAGGGTTCGTTATTTTTCGTCAAAGGACACTTTTAAGTTTAAGGTGAAGAGGATATCTGACTCATCATTGATCATTGACACCGAAATAATTATGTTAATCACCGATAAACAACTATTGCTGTATCAACGCTGTCAGAGGCGTGCATTTTTAGAGCGTTATGGAGATAGTTCTCAACAAGATCCTCCTAGTGATTTTTTACTAAAATTGATGCAGGATAGTTCTGCTTATCAAAACAGTATTTTATCTCATTATCCTTATTTTAAAATAGACTCTTTTTTTGGAAATTGGGAGTTGGGAGCTAAACAAACCCTAGAGTTAATGCAGCAAGGCGTTGATCGAATTTATCAAGGGGTTTTGCTGAAAGTAGAGACGTTGCATGCAACGTCTCTACACCTTTCTGAAATTTTGTTAGATGGATCATTAATAGAATCTGATGAAATGATTCAGATTACTTTAGTGAGCTCTCCTGAATTATTAGTGAAACAGCCCGGATATTCTCAATTTGGAGATTGGGTTTATGTTTCTCACGATATTAAGTTAGGGAAACGTCCTAAACTCGATTATCAAATTATTTCTGCTTTTCATGCTTATTTATTAGAAGGAATTCAAGGAGTCCAGCCGGAAACTGGTTGGTTAATTTTACGAGATAAGGCTCCATATTCGGTTAATTTAGAGCAACGTCTTCCGCAAATGTATCAGGTTTTAAATAATTATTTAAACATGGCGTTATCTCGTGATGAACCGGAAGTTTTTATTGCTAGACAAAAATGTAATTTGTGTCAATGGCATAGTTATTGTTTGGAGGTCGCGCGATCGCAAAATCATATTTCTTTAATTCCGGGTGTTACTCCGACTCGGTATCTACGGTTAAAAGAATTGAATTTACCTACTGTAGAAACCTTGGCGAAAGCTACCCCAGAGCAATTAGAAATTTATCCTGAATTTGCAGAAGGAATTGCTTTACAAATTATTAAACAAGCTGAATCTAATTTAGAAAGTAAAGCGATTAAACGTCAGGAAGAATTTATCAGTTTTGAGCAAAATTTTAATTCTAGCTATTGGTTAGATAATTTTCAAGATAGCTATCAAACCAAATTAAAAGAATTTCCGGTTGAGATTTATTTTGATATTGAAGCACAACCGGAATTGAATTTAGATTATTTGCATGGTCTTCTAGTTATAGATCGGCGCTCTAATCAACAGAAATTTTATCCCTTTTTAGCGGAAGATAAAACTCAAGAAGAATTAATTTGGAAACAGTTTTTAGAGTTGGTTTGGGCCTATCCCATCGCGCCTATTTTTCATTTTTGTGATTATGAACCCAAAACTATTAAACGATTAGCTGCAATTTATAATACCCCGGATTATTGGTGGAAACCAGTATTAAAACGATTTATTGATCTTCATGCAAAAATGACAGAAACAGTAACACTTCCTGTGGAAAGTTACGCCCTTAAACCTGTAGCAAAATGGTTAGGGTTTGAATGGCGAGATCCCAAAGCAAATGGTGCTCAATCTGTTTGTTGGTATGAACAATGGTTAAAAACAGGCGATCGCACCTTATTAGATGCCATTGTACAATATAATGAAGATGATTGTCGTGCTACATTTCATGTTAAAGAATGGTTAACAGAATTTCTTAATGCTTAACCCAAAAATGGAGTTTATCAAGAGAAATTTTTAAGAGATATAGAACTTATGAATCAAGAACAAAAAATTGATCGTCAGCGAGAACATCAAGCCAATGAACGGACATTTTTGGCTTGGTTAAGAACCTCTATTTCCTTAATTGCTTTGGGTTTTGCGATCGCACGATTTAGTTTGTTTTTACGTCAATTGCAAACCTCATTTACCGAAAAAATTCCCCCTAGTCATCCTATTTTTAATTCAGATAATATGGGGATTATTTTAGTAATTACCGGAATGATGATTACTGTAATTGCAGCTTGGAATTATAATCAAGTTTTTTGGCAAATTGAACAAGCGAATTATAAACCCAACCGTTTATTAATTTGGATGATGACAGTGATTGTAATTATTTTAGGATTAATGAGTTTACCCTTATTTCTCCGTAGAGATTTACCTCAAAAAACTGTTCCCAACTCTTTAAATTTGCCAAGCAAAAAGACTTTACCCTTTATTACTCAAGTTCTAATCAATCTTCGATATTAGAATAGAAAAGAATAGATTATTAATTCTTTATCCCTAAACCTTATTAAAATAGGCAAATATAATGAAAATTTTATTATCTTGTCTGCTGTTAATTTTAACCTTGATTTTCTTTTTAATATTCAGCACTTCTAGTGTAGCGATTTCAACAATTATTGATTTAATTGGACAAGCTACTCTACCGACAGGACTACTCTATAATAATACAGAAGTCGGTGGTTTATCAGGTATTACTTATAACCCCGAACAACAAGTTTATTATGCCATATCCGATGACCCCAGTGATAAAAATAAAGCCCGATTTTATACTCTCAAGATTGATTTAAGTTCCGGTTTTCTTTCAGAAACAGGGGTGAGTGTAGTCGGAGCTACCACACTATTAACAGAAACGGGAAAACCCTTTCCTAAAAATAGTCTTGATCCAGAAGGAATTACGTTTTTTAAAAATAGTGTTTTTATTGCTTCAGAAGGGAACCTCTATCAAAATATTTCCCCTTTTATTCAAGAATTTTCCCTGGGCGGTAAAATATTGAGAACTTTACCCATTCCTGAAAAATTTTTTGATGGAAATGGCAATAAAAACCGAGGCGTTCGTTCTAATTTAGCCTTTGAAAGTTTAACGGTGACACCTGATAAAACCCATCTATTTACCGCCAATGAAAACGCCTTAATTCAAGATGGAGAAATAGCGACTTTAGAGCAGGGAACATTTTCCCGAATTTTGCGATATAACCTGCAAACAAATCAACCCGATGCCGAGTTTTTGTATATTACTGATCCTTTGGAAAATTCTTCATTTATTGCAGAACAGTTTAATAGACAGGGTTTAGTCGATTTATTAGCGATTGATGAATCTCATTTAATTAGTTTAGAACGATCTTTTTCTTTAGGTTTAGGATATACCATAAAATTGTTCTTAGTTTCTTTAGAAAAAGCGGATAATATTCAGGAGTTGCCGAGTTTGAAGGAAATTAATACAGAAATTATACCCGCAGAAAAAACTTTATTGTTGAATTTAAGCCGTTTAAATATTGCAGTTGATAATATTGAAGGATTAACTTGGGGATCTTCCTTACCCGAAACAGGGCGATCGCTAATTTTAATCAGCGATAATAATTTTACAACTCTACAAACAACCCAAATCATAGCATTAAGACTGAATCATCTAACAGTAGTAAGCCCTTCAGGGCTTTGAGTAGTAGTAAGCCCTTCAGGGCTTGGAGTCCTAAAGGACTCACTACAGTAGCCCTTCAGGGCTTGGAGTCCTAAAGGACTCACTACAAAGAAAGTAGTAAGCCCTTCAGGGCTTGGAGTCCTGAAGGACTCACTACATAACCAAAGCTTAACCCTGGAAACTTGACAACAGATTGGGGGGATCAGCTATCCTTAGATTAGGAACGTCCGCCATTAGCCAATCACACTCAAATGGAGTCATCCAGCCTGCGGTTGTCAGGTCTGAGGGTGAATTAACAATACGACCTCATTGGAGGTGAAATTCTTCTTTACCTAGCGAGACAAAACCTATTTAATCAAATGATCAAGACTCTTGCATTCGGTTTGGTGACTTTCCAAGAGCCAGTGGTCGAACTGGCAATATCCATTTAGCCAATGCAGAAGTCAAATTAGAGAACAAAATTTAATTGATTTATTAACCCGTTTTTATGAGTGTCTAATTTGATAAAACCTGAACATTTCTGTGTTACCCACAGGAAACAGAGTTTTATCGTCATCATTAATTTTTAACCCTAAAACTATCCTGATTTTAGTCGTAAAACCTTATTCCTAAAGGGTTTTTGGCTCAAATAGAGTTTGGTTTAAATTCTCTATTATCAACATTGAATAGAGAATTGATAAAGGTTGTATTGAAGAACAACCTCTAGTTTTTGGTGCAAATTTATCCATTCGAGATTAAATCGAAATTTCCGAATTTTCGGAATAATTTGTTATGAATTCTTTAATCATTAAACCCTACGAAGGTCAAAAAGATTGGTCTGCAATTTTTAATTTATTTCAAGCCTGTCAAACCGTAGATCATCTCACAGAAGATGAAAGTTTAGCAGACTTAAAATTAGGGCTCTCTTCTCCAACGGTTAACCCCGAAAAAGATATCCGTCTTTGGACAGATGTAAAAGGTCAACTTTTGGGATTAGTTGGAATTGAACCCCAAGCCTCTAAAACTGGAATTGATGGATATTTTGGATTGTATATTCATCCTAGTGTCCGATCCAGCAATTTAGGCAAACAAATGATGCGGTGGTGTGAAACCCGTATTCGAGAAATCGGACAACAAAAACGGTGTCCCGTGCAATTAAGAACCTACAGTTTAGAACAACAAACCGAACAAAACCAGTTACTCAAACAACGAGGTTTTAACGTAGATCGGCAGTTTATTACGATGGCGAAATCCTTAGAATTTCCCCTCTCTATTCCCGAACTTCCATCAGGTTTTAAATTATCTTATATTCATGGCAAACAAGACCTTTCAGCCTGGGTTGATTTGTTTAATGAATCCTTTATTGACCATTGGGATCATCACGAATTAACCCTTAAACAAGCTGAATATTGGCGAAGTCAACCCAACTATCAACCCGAATTAGATTTAGTTGCGATCGCACCCAATGGCACATTTGCAGCTTTTTGTAAATGTCAGTTAAATTCCGATCAAATCGGTTGGATTGAATGGTTAGGAACGGGACGAGGATTTCGGAAATTAGGATTAGGAAAAACCCTCCTTTTGGCAGGTTTATCTCAACTGCAAAAAGCAGGCGTAACCACTGCTAAACTAAGCGTTGATGCTGATAGTTTAACAGGAGCAACAAAGCTCTATCAATCGGTTGATTTTAAACCCGTAACCCCCTGGTTTTCCTGGGTCAAACCCCTACCCCGTCAAAACCTGAGCCAACTTTTCCCCCAACAAGCCACTGCTTAGAGAAGGTATACAATAGAATTGTTGGTGCTTGACTGTTAACCGTTAACAGACAACACACCCGATACCCGACACCCGATACCCAACACCTAACGATGGCTTCTCTTGCTCGAAAAAACCTATTTGAGGATATTCCCCGTTTTTTGGTGGCTCAAGCTGGGATTATGTTTGCTGTCAGTTTAGTTACCATTCAAAATGGGATTTTAACCGGGTTTATTCGGTCTTCTTCGGTCTTAATTGATCACTCAAAAGCAGATATTTGGATCGCTTCTAAAGATATGATTCATTTAGAGTTAACGATGCCCATTTCTTTAGAACGAGTCACCCAAGCTCAGACGGTTTCTGGTGTTGAACAAGCTGAAGCTTTTATTTTTAGAAATGCGCGTTGGCGTGATCCCCTAGAAAATAAAATTCATGCGGTAACAGTCGTAGGTTCCGATCCAGAAGGGGAATTATTTTCCCCTTGGAATATTATTCAAGGAGATATCAATGCTTTAAAACAACCCTATACCATTATGATTGATGAGAGTAAATTAGACGCTCTCAAAATTCAAAATCTTGGTGATACGGCTAAACTCGGAGGATTAGAAGCCAAATTAGGGGGAATTACTCAAGGAACTCAATCTATTGTGAGCAATAGTTTTGTGTTCACTTCTTTAAAAAATGCTAATGCTTATGTTAATAGTCCTGTAAAAACTCAAACCCGGTGTCAAGTCCAAGAAAATGAGGATTTACAATGTACTCAAAGTTATGAAGATCAATCCTCTAATCAAAAATCCACCGATCTTCCGCCGCCAAGAGCGTTAAATTTAGCTGATCCGATCACTTATGTTTTAATTAAGGCAAAACCCGGTCAAGATTTAACTCAACTGAAGCAAAAACTAGAGGATGCTTTACCCGATGATGTTCAGGTTTTTACCCGTGAAGAAATGTCTACGGTGATGCGAACTTTTTGGCAAAAACGCACAGGCGTTGGGTTTGTTCTCAGTTTAGGAGCGGCGGTGGGAATATTAGTGGGAATGGTGGTGGTCGGACAAATTCTGTATTCCTCCGTCACTGACCACTTAAAGGAATTTGGAACCCTGAAGGCGATGGGTGCATCGGACTGGGTGATCTACGGAATTATCTTAGAACAGGCCCTCTGGATGGCTGTTTTAGGTTATATTCCAGGTATGGCACTGTGTTTAGGTGTAGCGTCCTGGGCTGGCGCGACCCAAGGCATTTTGATTTTAATTACCCCTTTATCGGCTTTAGGGGTATTCGGGTTAACCGTTGCGATGTGTACGGGATCGGCATTTTTCGCCATTCAGAAAGTCACTAAGGTAGATCCAGCAATTGTGTTTAAAGCTTGATGCCAGTCACTTTTTGTAACCAAATGGTATTAGATCACAGGCAATCGGTAACATTTGAGTTTAAAATAGTGGAACTAAACGGTTCAGGATAGTTCATGGTCAGCCCTCCTTCTCTGGAATTACCCGATTTCTTCAGTAAACTGACAATACTCCTCTGTAATTTAGTTTATTAGATCCGTCAATTCTTGTTAGAAGCCCACATCATTATTAATTTGGAACGATGATACGCACTCAAGTTAGCGAGGCAAAATCCACTATATCTCCCAATCAGGCTGCATACTATTCACCAAATGCTAGAATTAAGCCGATTGGAATTCAAGCTTGTCGTGTTGAAATGGCTTATAAATCGGGGCGGCAAACGGTTCAAGTTTTGCAAAATATTAATTTAGAAGTCGAACAAGGGGATATTCAACTGTTGATGGGGCCGAGTGGTTCGGGGAAAACAACATTGCTATCTATTATTGCTGGACTGTTGACACCGACGGCGGGACGAGTGTTTTTATTGGGTGAAGAAATTACAAAATTGTCTCGGACTCAATTGGCAGAGTTTCGGTTACATAATATTGGTTTTATTTTCCAAGGATTTAATTTATTCCCCGCTTTAACGGCTTTAGAAAATGTTGAATTAGCTCTGCATCTCAAAGGAATGGGGAAAAGAAATGCCAGAGAAGAAGCGAAAACACGTTTAGAACAAGTGGGTTTAGGAGATAAAATTCATCTGTTACCCCAAGATTTATCGGGGGGTCAAAAACAACGGGTTGCTGTAGCGCGAGCATTAGCAGGAGATCCCCCCTTAATTATGGCGGATGAACCCACAGCGGCTTTAGATTCAAGTAGTGGTCGGGGTGTAATTGATCTGTTAAAAACCTTAGCTAAACAAGGAGAGACAACGGTATTAATGGTGACCCATGACCCCCGAATTATGGATGTAGCCGATCGCATTTTGACGTTAGAAGATGGCAGAATTAAAAATTAAAATACAAAAATAATCTAGCAGTATCAACTTAATATCCCCTTAGTAGTTCATCTGCTAAGGGGATATTTATCATTTGTTATAAAGGTTATAGACGGTGTTTTTGAGACTTGACACTTTTCAACAGAGAAATATATAATCAGTAATATGGAATTCTATTCAAGTTTATTCTAAAATATAACAACCTAAAATTTAAAGACAAAATTAACTGAAAATTATGGAAACTATACCTCTAACTCCCAAAGTACAAGAAGAAATTACCAAACTTTCCCAAAAGTCTCAGAATCATCCTATCACTTCTAATGACCTTGAAAAATTTGCTTTGCTAGTAATTCAAGATTATGACACGCGCTTTAAACAAAAATCAGAAACCTCTTCCCCTTCAAAAGCTCAGAAAATTATTGAAAAGGATGATAGGCTATTAAATAAACCTTCAGAAAAACTTCCAAAAGATAAACACCTTAAAATTACAGAAATTAAAGAAGCGATATATAAAAGATTTAATGTTAAAGACACTGATGAATTAAAAAAATCAGAACAATTTAAAATGGCAACTGATGGGATGGATAAATTAGATTTTAGCCAAAAACAAACCTGGGAAATGTTATATCGTAAATGGATTGATATTTTACCCGATGAAACCAATGAAGACGGCTATGGTTGTATTAATCGTATTGACATTTTTAAATACTTTCGACCTTGGCAGGTTTTTAATTTAGACTCTAAGACAGCAACCCAAGATGATATTAAAACAGCTTTTCGTCAATTATCTAAAATTTATCATCCTGATAATCAAGAAACAGGCGATCGCAAAATCTTTGAACGCCTTACGCAAATGTATAATAGTCTAATTGCGGCAATACCTAAAAAGTCTTAAGCAAACCACCTATCATAATCTAATAGCAGAGGGATTTTAAAATGGCACGAGAAGATTTCTTTATTACTGAGGAAGATATTTTACAAGGTCTTGACCTACAAAAAGAAGAATTAGAGCAAATAATATCAGCAATAGAAAAGGAGAAAAACAAGTTTGTCTGGGAAGAAGAAATACATTTTAGGTATGTCAATAAAAGTCAGAAAAAACGAGATTTTTCTCGATTATCTCTAATTGTTATAGGAGAATACTTTGAAACTGATGAGCAATTAGAGCAAGCCACAAAAGTTCTTGAGTTACTGGCAAAAAAAATCAGTGAACAAGAAAAGAAACAAATTGATAATGAAATTGTAGAGAAAACTCTTTCAATTCTAGGTGATGATTCAAGCAAAATATTGCTAAGGCGGAATCGTCATTGGCTCAAGTTTCAGGATGTGCGTAAAATACTTAAAACCACTAAACACCGCTTAAAAAAAGCTTTTAAAGATATTGCAAGGTCTGATCTACCCTTAATTATAGAGGAGGATTTTGAAGATATAGAGGATGATCGTTATTATTCTTTTTCAGGTTTAGAACGAATTAGTGTAGAATTATCTGAGAAATTAACTAATAGATTAAAACGTCTATATGCTGCTAGAGTTCCTCAAGTTGCTATCCCAATTATTAAACACAAAGCAACACCGAAGCTGCCTTTAAAAGCTGAGATTGATAGGGCGATGAAAGAAGCACCCAAAAAACAGAAGAATCAATGTCAAATCACAGGAGAAACCCAGTCAAAAACTATGATCTTAGCCGTACATCATCTTTATAACAAAAGTACATATCCTGAACTAGCTGCTGAACAGGATAATCTTTTAGTTATTAAACAAGAAATTCATCAAGAGTTTCATTGTTGGCATGAGGGTTTTGATAAACCTTGTACAATCAGTGATTTTATATCCTTTATTAAACTAAAATATTCTGGTAATCATGTACTTTTATCTCAACTTAATGAGCGCAAGAAAACTTTAGAAACTAAATTAAAACCCCGTTCAAAGTTTTTAGCACTACCAGCCCCATCACCCACACCGCCACCAGCCTCAGTACCAATAGAACCTTCTAAAACTGAACCTTCTAAAACCCAAGAAACTAACACAACATTGTTTGAAAAAGTGAAGGAAATTGTTAAAGAGCAATTAGACGTTGAGGAAGATAAAATTACTCCAGAGGCTAACTTTATCGATGATCTAGGCGCTGATTCTCTGGATAAAGAGAAACTCGTCATGGCGTTGGAAGAGAAATTTGAAGTCGAAATTCCTGATGAAGACGCTGAAAATCTTAATACCGTTCAAGACGTTGTAAACTACATCAAGAAGAACGCAGCTAATGAATAATCTGCAACTGAGGTAAAATCAACAAAACGAGCGGAGGATTAGCCTTTCACCAGTCTCACAGAAATTTTTTACTGCTGAAGTCAACAAAACCGGGTTAATAACTGTTATCAACCCAGTTTATGCTAATTTTTCCAATTCTTTTCCGCCTGTTCTAAAACATAAGTAGAAACCGCTTGAATTTCTGCATCTGTTAAACGCTCTTTGTAAGCAGACATATTATTTTTGCCATTAGTAACTAAGGCTGAAATTGCTTCTAAAGTATTAACATGATTGCGTTCTAAGGCTTTTTTCTTTAAGGTTTTTCCTCGTCGGACAATATTTCCTCCCCCGACATGACATCCCACACATTGCGCTTCAAATATTTTAGCTCCTGTATCCAGATTAACAGCTAATGCTGGGAAAGAAATAGGACTTAGAATTAAGGTTAAGGTTAATAATAATATTAGAAGTGATTTTTTTAGCATTTTTTATCTGACGGGTAAAAATTTTGTGACTTGGATAGAGATCAAACCGTTAAAATTAGGGTAAATAATCAGAATTAAGAATATCTTCTAATGAAAAAGGAGTTTCAAGAGGAAATAAATCACGAGGTAACTGATGAGTTTTTAAAGCATCGGTTCTAGCTTGCTCATAACAATCGAAGAATATTTCATCTAACAATGTCCTTAAACTTGGGCTATCTTCTAAGGATAATTCAATTTTTAATCGTTGTTCTATAACGTTATTGAGCCATCCTCTGGCATTACATTCTTTTTCGCTTGTCCAATATTTTAATTTTAACAAGTTTTTAATTAATGTTATTAATCTACTCTGTAAAGTTTCTTTAACATGGGTTTTTAAATTTTCAATTTCTGATTTTAAATTATCAATATCGAGTTGATTGAGTTGACGAGTTTGTAAAATTTCTGAGGTTTTTTGTAGCCAGAGATAATAATCTTTTTCATAGAGAGATTGATATTGAGATAGCTTTTCCATGAATTTTGCCTAATTTCAAGATATCTAATCTAATATCATATCACACAAAATTAATGACAAAGACAAATACCAAATCGGGATGGACTCTCAGCTTTTATTGTACCCAGATTGACTTAACATCCAACAAATATGATAAAATCAAATTTAGATGGAACATCTGTTGGTTTTGAATCCCATGCTCAATATTCCCCAAATTCTCGCTCAAGAACTGTCTCTTAAACCCTTTCAAGTAGAAAACGCGCTACAATTGTTTTCTGAGGGAGCAACGATTCCGTTTGTGGCGCGATACCGGAAAGAACTCACCGGGTCTTTAGATGAAATTCAACTGCGGGATCTTTCAGAACGCTATACCTATTTAACGGAATTAGAAGATCGGAAAAAAAGTATTTTAGACGCGATCGCATCTCAAGATAAACTCACCGATGAATTGCGAGAAAAAATCGAAAATTGTTTACAGAAAACTGAACTCGAAGATTTATATTTACCTTATAAACCCAAACGGCGAACTCGCGCTACTGTTGCGAAAGAAAAAGGATTAGAACCTCTCGCTCAATTTATTGCTAATTTTAATCAACCCAATTCCCCGACGGTTGCGTTAGAAGGGGAAGCCGAAAAATATATTTCTGAAGAAAAAGGCGTGAAAACCGTTGAAGATGCCTTAAATGGAGCCTCTGATATTTTAGCAGAAATTGTGTCTGAGAAAGCAAATTTACGAGCTTATTTGAGAGACTATTTAATGAATGAGGGGGTGTTTTCATCCCAGGTGAAAGACGATTACCCCGAAGGAACAACGAAGTTTGAAATGTATCGTCAATATCGAGAAAATGTACAGGATATTAAACCTCATAATTTATTAGCGTTATTT
Organism: Planktothrix sp. FACHB-1365; assembly: GCF_014697575.1. Classification (GTDB taxonomy): domain Bacteria; phylum Cyanobacteriota; class Cyanobacteriia; order Cyanobacteriales; family Microcoleaceae; genus Planktothrix. The sequence goes on from NZ_JACJSC010000017.1 coordinate 59,530, forward strand.
CGGGGAGAAACGGAAGGAATCTTAAAAGTTGAGATTGAATTTGATGAGGATTTTGTACAGTCTTATTTAGAATCTCAGGAAATTAAAACGAAAAATCCGGTGATTCGGAAATTTTATCAACCGATGTTAAAAGATGCTTTTAATCGGTTAATGAAAACGTCCTTAATGAGTGAAGTCAGAAGCGATCGCAAAGCCTACGCCGATTTAGAATCCATTAAAACCTTTGAAGCCAATTTAAGAGAATTATTACTCGCCTCACCGGCGGGAATGAAACCCACTTTAGCCATTGACCCAGGGTTTAGAACCGGATGCAAAGTTTCAGTTTTATCAGAAACCGGAAAATTCTGTGAATATCATACGATTTTCCCTCATCAAGCAGAAGGTCAACGTCAAGAAGCCGCGAAAAAAGTTAAACAATTAATCGATAAATATAATATTGAATTAATCGCCATTGGAAATGGAACTGCTGGACGAGAAACCGATGAATTTATAACCGAAATTATCGCTAAATTAGACCGAAAACCGATTAAAGTTATGGTGAATGAATCCGGCGCATCCATTTATTCTGCGAGTGATGTGGCGCGACAAGAATTCCCTGATTTAGACTTAACGGTGCGAGGTGCAATTAGTATCGGACGACGGTTACAAGATCCGTTAGCGGAATTAGTAAAAATTGATCCGAAATCCATCGGAGTTGGACAATATCAACATGATGTCGATCAAAAATTATTAAAGAAAAAACTGGATGATACGGTTGAAAGTTGTGTGAATTATGTGGGAGTAGAATTAAATACTGCATCTAAAGAATTATTAACCTTCGTTTCAGGAATTACCCCAACAGTAGCGCAGAATATTGTCAATTATCGTAATGAAAATGGAGCCTTTAAAACCCGTAAGGAACTGTTAAAAGTTGCTAAATTAGGGCCTAAAGCGTTTCAACAGGCGGCAGGATTTTTAAGAATTCGAGGGGGGGTTAATCCTTTAGATAATACCGCCGTTCACCCCGAAAGTTATAAGGTGGTGGAAGTCATGGCGAAAGATTTAGGCATTTCCTTGAATAATATTAGCCAATTTAAGGATAAAATTAAATCCGTTAAACTGGATAAATATGTTACCGATACCATTGGAATTCCAACTTTAAAAGACATTATTAACGAACTCGAAAAACCCGGACGAGATCCCCGTGCGGAGTTCAAATATGCCACATTTAAGGAAGGAATTAAAGAAATAACGGATTTAAAAAATGGCATGGAATTAGAAGGAATTGTCACGAATGTAGTGGCTTTTGGTGCATTTGTTGATATTGGAGTTCATCAAGATGGGTTAGTTCATATTTCCCAAATTGCGGATCAATTTGTTGATGATCCGAATAAATTTGTTAAAGTTGGACAAGTGGTGAAAGTGCGGGTGATGGAAGTTAATGAAAAGTTAAAACGGATTAGTTTAACGATGAAACTGTAGGGAATATATGAGGGATTCTAAATCGATTTCATAATATAGCGCGGAGCACGATGCGTTACCAAATTAAAGGAATTAATCTATATTTCACCTGATTTGTGTAATCTTGATATCCTTCTAATTCTTCAACTAACATCTTTTCTTCTCCCCTAATTCTAGCAACGAGAAGTAAGGATATTATAACACCGATTAAAACCCCATATTGAGAACCCAATAATAGGGGTGTTCCCAGGAATAAAAAGATCGCGCCTAGATACATAGGATGTCTAACAAAGCCATAAACACCAGTGGAAACGACGTGGTGATTTCGTTCAGTTTGGATTCTGACCAGAGGCGATAAAAAGGTATTATCTGTAAAAGCTCGGTATAAAAAGAAAAATGAAATCAATAATCCTATCCCTCCCAAAATTTTTAGCTCCCAGGGGAAATTTGTTGTCCATTGATATCGTTTGCTATCTAAAGGCATGATTATAATCCAAGCTAAAAATAAAAGTTCAAATCCATACAGAAAATATTGATCCCATACTTTTTGATTATCTGATCCGGGTTGCTTAAATCTTTCTACGAGTAATTCCGGGTCTTTTCGATATAAATAAATGGCAGTAACTCCAGAAATGATAATTAGCCAAACTCCAAAAATCCATCCTTCAAGCCATAACCAATCTCCTGAAAGAAGTAGAAGTAATAGAGGGATGATAAGAATATAAATAATTGCCAGAATAATCTGACCTGTTGATAATTTCTTATTTTCTATTGACATCATTAAACCTCCTCGAAATTCCTCAACTAAACCAATGCTAAGACAGTTAAGGTCACTAAACAACTGAACTGAATGACTAAGCTAAACAGCCGAAAATTAGGATTTAAACCTGCAATATGAATCAGTGAATGTAGCAGACGAAATCCGATATACACAATAATTAACACATCTACCGTTGTTCCAGAGATACCCCGAACAGTTAGCAGGAAAACCACTCCCAGATACAAAGGTAGGTTCTCAATTAAGTTTGCGTGAACCCGAAACAGTCGCCAAAGCAAACTTTCATCATTCGGTGTGCCAAAATCTTTTACAGAGCCACCCGCCGCGAGATGGCGAATTCTGACAGCGAGTAGCAGCACAACAATAAAAATTATCCACAGAATGAAAATAGCTAAACCCCACAGAGGAACAGTCATATCGCTTAATAATAAAGTGGGTACTTTTCCGTTCAAGGTGGAACTTATTCCGGCTATCGGTTGAATAGGCACGTTATTGCTCCTGTATATGGGGTTAACGGTGGCGGAGATTAGTCTGTCTAATCCTCGCTTGATTTTAGTTTGCGCGATCGCTCTACAGATTCACTCACCCAAAAGATAGTATTTAAAGTTAGGGTTTGACTAAAGAGTTTACACTTTCATAAATTTGGGCAAAAATTTTAATCCCAGAACGATGAAGCAAGGATTTTAAACTATTAATATATTTTCATGAATAGCAGTTTACAAAAATTGAAATAAATTATAAAATTTTTATCCTTACCCTCTGGGATCAATAAATCCTGACCGTTGTACTGCTACCGCCCGGATTGAGCCAAACAAGTTTATGATACCCTAAAAATTTACTCAATCCAAATAGCCTGTAAAGCAACTCAGTCTAACCCGATGATTGTTACTCAGAGGTATTTGAGTATTTCAGCCTACAGAACATTAAAGGTTTCCCTCTCAAAAAACAATTGCAGTCCCCCTTTAGAGCAGGAATGAGTGATGATGCAAAACAATAGAAAAAAACACCAAACTTTTCAAGGTCAACATCAAAAACTTGAAAATCTGCCTATATTAACTTTTAAAATCGGTTCTATTGTTACTATTTTAACATCGGGGTTTTTGGGGATATCCGCTTTAGCCAGTAATCATTTATCTGAAAATAAAAACTCCCCAGTTCATCCGGTTTTGGAGACGTTACAAGCGCAAACAACTCCCGCTTCTGAACCCAATAATCCTAATGTTAATCCTAATATTGAAGTTTTAATTGCAGAAGTCGTTATTAAGGGAATAGAGGATATCCAACTTCAAAAAGAAATTGAACAAATTATTTATACAAAAGCAGGTAAAACCACAACTCGTCAGAAATTACAAGAGGATATTAATCAGATTTTCGCCTTGGGTTGGTTTAGAACTGTACAAGTAATTCCAGAAGATACACCTAAAGGTGTACGAGTTACTTTTGTCGTAGAAGTTAACCCTGTTTTGCGTTCTATTAAGGTGATCGGGAATCAAGTTTTAACGACGGAAATTGTTCAACAGATTTTTCAGCAGCAATTCAATCACCGTATTAATTTAAAACAAATTGAGGCTGGAATTCAAAAAATTAATGCTTGGTATCAAGAGAAAGGTTATGCAATCGCTCAATTTATTACAGCACCCGAAATCAGTACCGATGGAGTTGTAACTTTAACCGTTGCAGAAGGGTTAATTGAAGATATCCAAATTCAGTTTATTGATGCTAATAATCAGGTTAATTCAGCCACGACCTCTATTAACAATTTAGAAGAACAATCTCCCTTTAAAAATGCGATTCAAATTAAAATTGGGGACGCTTTTAATCGAAATATAGCTGAAGCAGAAATCCAGAGGATTTTTGGAATTGGGGGATTTACAGATGTTAAATTAAGCCTTAGTCCAGGGGTGAAAAATCCTAGTTCAGCTATTATTATTTATCAAATTCAATCCCAAACGACCTCTGAACGATTAGAACAAGAAGCTGAAAAATTGGCTAAAGAAAATACTCCCGAATCTCAACAAAAAGCCATTGAAAAATATGAACAAGTTGCTCAAAATTATGCTCAAAAAGGCGATCGCCTTCGCCAAGCCTTAATTCTTCGCAAAATGGCAGATTTAGAAGCACAAACCGTTGAAAAATTAATAGCAGAAAGCCAATCTTTAAATACGTCTCCTTTACTCTCAGCAAAAACGTCTTTAAAAGGGGATAACCGTTTAAACTTAGATTCATCTTCTTCGTTAGGATCATTGCTTCAATCTCAAAATATTACCGCTAACAATTCGGCAAAATCGGCAACGGTGATTCAACTTCCAACCTTAGAAAAAGTTGAACCCGATTTGTTAGGATTAAGTACCTTAATTCCACCCCCACCACCCGATCCGAATACGGAAAAAATCATCAAAGCTCAAACTAAGACCGTTGAAAAACAACAAAAAACCTTAAAGTATTTGAATGAATCATTGAAAGTTTTTCAAGAAGCTGACGATGATTGGGGAGAGATTTTGCAAATTTACCAGATGGGTTATTTACATCGAAAGTGGAAAGAACCAGAACAGGCTATTCAATATTTGAATCAAGCCTTAGAAGGTTCAAAATCCCTAGATTCATCCAAAGCTTATTGGTTAGAAATTGCTGTTCTCAATGAAATAGGATTATCCTTACAGGAGTTAGAAAAATATTCTCAAAGCTTACAAACCTTCAAAAAACTATTATCTAAATTTCAAAAACTTCAGTCCAAAAAGATTGAAATGCCTAAAGGAGAATTGAGTTATCAATTTGAAATTCGAGGTTTAAAAACAAATGAACCTGATATTTTTTATAACTTATACTTAAATTTTAAACATGAATTATCTAATATTCAAGATTCTGACCCGGATCAACGCAAAAAAGTTGAAGCAATTATCCTAGGATCGACTTTAATCCAAATCGGTAAAGCTTATCAGCATTTAGATGATCAACCCGCTAAAATTGCAGTATTTCAAGAATCTCTGGAAATCTTTAAACAGCAATTGCAAATTTTGAAAGAAGCAAATGATCCCTGGTGGTCAGGTATTTTCTTGGGAATGGCTACAATCAGTGCTTTAGAATTAGATAATCCGCAACAATCTTTAACTCAAATTCGAGAAATTGTTGCGCTTAATCAATCTATCAATCAACCTGAAATAGGAGCCGGATTACTATTACTTTGGGTAGGGTTACAAACTTATCATTCACCAGAACCTGAGCAAGTTTTACCAGCTTTAGAAGATGCTATCTCTCTCATTAATCAAGTGCAATTACCCGAATGGAAATCTGGTTTAGAGATTGTTGCAGCTTGGCTTTATATGACCTTAGACGATCCAGTAAAAGCGAAATCTTTGCTGGCTCAAGTTCCATCTTCCCTCGCACAAGTTAAACAACTTGAATTGTCGATTCCACTTCGGTTAGCTTTAGCGGGAGTTTATCAAAAACTAGGAGAAAAACAACAAGCTTTGACGATAATTAGTCCTATTTCTACTCAAATTAATACCCTGAATAAACCTGAAATTTCTAGTTTATTGTTCATGGGTTTGGCTTGGCTTTATGACAGTTTAGATGAACGGAGATTAGCATTAGAAACTTTAAATCAAGCGGTTAACAAAAGTCAACAAGTTCCCCAAGCTGAATTAGCGATCGCTTTATCTTTAGCATCCAGTTGGCTATCGAGTCAATTGGGTAATCTTCAGTTAGCCAATACCACAGCAGAACAAGCTTTTTCTCAGATTAATACCCTCGATCAACCCTTGGTCAAAATTGGTTTATTAACAGGTTGGGCTTGGGTAATGGACAATAATTTTGATGATCAAAAAACGATGACCGCTCTCCGACAAGGGGTTCAAGGGTTACTGAATAAAACTAATCCTTCTCAACCTTCACTAGAGATACAATTGATGGCTTTTGTTCCCGAAATTTTAGTTTTATTAAAACAGCCTAAACTCGCCATCACTTTTTATGAAGAAATTGGCTTATTTCACCAAGAAAAATTGAATAATCTCCCTCAAGCTAACGGATTTTTTGAGAAAATTCCTGATACCTATCGACGCATGGGTAAACCTCAATTAGCCATTGAAAAATATCAAACTGTAACAGCAACTTATCAACAATTGGGGAATATTCAGGAGGCGACTCGTGCTTTATTAAAGTTAGGTCAATCTTATCAAGAAATTGGGGAATATCAACAAGCAATTGATAGTTTTAATCAAGCGGGAGAACTGTTACAAAACTCTCCCTATAAACAACAAGCTCCCTTAGCTTATCAAGAAATTGGTCGATTTTATGGCAGTTTAGGTGATCCCCAACAAGCTCAATTTTATTACAAACGAGCCAAAGAACTGGCCCAACAAATCGGGGACACCGCGCAAGTGGTGGATATTTTAGTCGATATCGGGGACTGGTATCGTCGTTGGGGCGAAGCACAACCCGCCTTAGATGCTTATCAGCAAGCCCTAGAACAGTTATCTTATTTATCTGAGTCAAATCGTCTATTATTACCCCGATGGGAAGAAACTTTACAAGCCGCCATATCTCAAGGTGAATGGACAAAACTGCAAGCATTAATCATCAATTCTCAACCCCAGGCGGTGATTCAAGCCAAGATGAGTTTGGCTTATTCGGATTTAGGAAAAAAACCAGAAGCGATCGCAGCCTTTCAACAAGCTGTTACCCTCGCCCAATCTGCTGATTTAGGGGTGAAGCGCCAAATGTTTATCCAAGGAGCTATCCTTTATGAAGCTTTGGAGGAACCCCAACAGGCGATTTACTTTCTAAAACAAGCTCAAGTTGATTCTCAAGCCTTTCTTAGCACCGTAGACGATTCTCCTCAAGATGCCACGATTCTCACTTTTTTAGGAAAACTCAACGCTCAGATGGGCCAAACGCAAGAAGCATTAGAATATTATAATCAAGCCTTGGAGTTAGCAAAAGACATGGGAAATCCGGCCTTAGAGTCGGATGCGTTATACAGAATTGCAGAAGTAGAACATAACGCTAAGGATTTTTTATCGGCTCAAAAACACCTAGAAGCCGCCTTAAAAATTGTCGAAGCCTTACGAACTGAAATTGCAGATTTAGGGCTACGAGCGTCTTATTTTGCAACAGTACAGGATTACTATGATCTGTATATTGATGTGTTAATGCAACAGCATCAAATGAATCCGACTCAAGGTTATGATGCTCAAGCTTTATATGCTTCTGAACGCGCTAAAGCCCGAACCTTGTTAGAATTATTAGCATTAGCAAATACCGATATTCGTCAGGGAGCAGACCCACAACTGTTAGCAAAAGAACGAAGTCTACAACATCAATTTCAGAGTTTAGAAGAACATCGCCTGAATTTATTAGCAGAAAAGGCCCCTTCCGAACAAATTCAAGCCTTAGAACAGCGACAACAAGAACTATTACAACAGTATCGTGATTTGCGAACTAAATTACAAACAACTCCCAACCGTTATGCTAACTTAACTCAACCTCAACCCTTAACATTAAAAGAAATTCAGCAACAAGTTTTAGATGAGCAAACCATCTTATTACAATATGCGTTAGGAAAAGAAAGGAGTTATGTTTGGGCAGTGACTAAAACCCAGATTAGTAGTTATCAATTGCCCGGACGGGAAGAGATTGAAACTTTAGCCAAAGAAATGAGAGAAACGTTAACATCGCCACGAGAACGAACTCGTCTCAATAATTTAGCAACCGTAGGCAATCGTTTAACCGCCATGATTTTAAACCCGGTTGCGAGTCAATTGCAAAATAAACGGTTACTGATTGTGGGGGATGGAATTTTACATTATGTTCCTTTTTCAGCCTTACCCATTCCTCAATTATCGGGTTTAGAAACAGACTATCAACCCCTTATTCTTCAACATGAAATTGTTAATTTGCCTTCAGTTTCTACATTAGCGGCATTGCGTCAAGAAACCGCAACTCGTCCCTTAGCTACAAAAACCGTTGCTATTTTAGCTGATCCCGTTTTTAGTCCAGACGATGAACGAGTTCAATCTAAAGGGACTCAGCCCTCTGGGGAACCTCCACTGGAAGCGGTGAACCTCCTGACTCGTGCAGCTAGAGAGGTTGGCATTAGTTGGCAACGTTTAATGGCCACTCGCCGGGAAGCAGAAACCATTATGGGTTTAGTCAGTGAGACTCAACGAAGTCAGGTTTTGGATTTCCAGGCTAACCGAGAACAGGCAACCAGTTCCCAACTGGCTAATTATCGCATTATCCATTGGGCGACTCACGGGTTTGTTAATAGTCGTAACCCAGAATTATCTGGGATGGTGATGTCTTTAGTCGATGAACAGGGTAATTGGCAAAATGGTTATCTACGTTTAAATGATATTTATAATCTCAATTTACCGTCGGAATTAGTAGTGTTAAGTGCTTGTCAAACAGGTTTAGGTAAAAATATTCGTGGCGAAGGATTAGTCGGTTTAACACGGGGGTTTATGTATGCGGGAACCCCTCGCGTTGTTGCCTCTCTGTGGTATGTAGATGATGTAGCTACCGCAGAATTGATGTCGAAATTTTATCCAGCAATGTTATCTCAAGGGTTAACTCCCAGTGCCGCCTTGCGGGCAGCACAATTGCAAATGTGGCAAAATCCAGAATGGCAATCGCCTTATTATTGGGCTGCTTTTAGCTTACAGGGAGAATGGAAACCTTCTCAACAGCTTTAATGTTTAATATTAAGAAAAACATTAGAGCTTTTCTGGCTTAAGTCGGTTCAAACCGCTTTCTCCGAGTGCTGAATTTTTTTTGACCTGCAACAATTACAATATTTACCGCCATGAACCATTGACGATAAAAAACATTGAAAGATGAAACTGATCTTATTAATATTAGGTTTGAGTTCCTTGATTAATCGTTTACTCAAATATTCCCAGGTTCCTACCCTGGGAATAAGAGAAACCTAGAAACGATAGAGATATAATTACTTACCTGGTTTTTTAGTTTTTTTCAAATAAGATTTAGCCCAAGCATAACGATTAGGATCTTTTTTCAGTAGATATTCCACAACTTTTTGTCGTTTATTTTCATCCTTAGCATTTTTAACGATTTGCTTCATTTCCGCATCCTGATCTTTCGGTGAAGCCCCTCGCTTAATGGCTTCTTCAAACCAATGTTCACCCACCAAAAATTCCCCTCGCTCAAAACAAATTGCACCCATTAAAGTGTAAGGATGATGACTATTGGGTTGATAATCAATTGCTTTTCTCGCACAAGTTTCAGCCTTTTCTAGTTTGGAAATATCACGAAAAGCACCGCCTCTTGTTGTTAATAAAGCTGATTTTAGTTTGTTTTCTTTAATTGCATTAAAATTTATATTTTCTGTTAATTTTAATGCTCGTTGTGGTTCATTCGCTTTACGCCAATGGCTACTAGCATTAGGCAATTTCCATTGATTTCCTGTCTTTTGGTACTCTTGTTCATAGAAAGTTGCTTCAATTGTATGGTAAGCAATAAAAATTTTATTACTATAATTTCTATTATGGATATTATAGCTACTATAAAAAGTATAATCACTATAATATGAATTATAGAAAAGCTTATTTTCTATCAGCCAAGCCACCTCAATTTCCTCAAGTCGATTTCCTTTTTCTAGTTTTTGCAAAATCGGGTATAAGCCTGTAGAAACTCCTCGATCTGTATAGCCTGAAACATCATACTTAGACTTGAGAGTTGCAAAGTGTTCTTCTTTAGCAAAAACAATAATATCTTCGCGTCCATTCTGTTGAAGCCAATCAATATCATCCTGACTTAATTCCTCGCCTTTTTTGACAGTAGACTTTAAATAATTAGCATATTTTTCAATAGCAATAAGAATAATATTTTCACGTCCATTCTGTTGAAGCCAATCAATATCAGCCTGACTTAATTCCTCACCTGTTTTGAGAGTAGACTTTAAATAATCAGCATATTGTTCAATCGCGATCGCAATTGTATCCATGAGTTTACGCTTTTTAAGAAAGTTGATATCCTGGTCAATTAGCTTAATATTTGCATCAACTTTTTTCAGAACTTTATACAAGTGACTAGAGGGTAAACTATCCTGAGAACTGGTTGCTTTATACTTAATTTTTAGTTCATTAAACTCTTCTTTTTTTTCATTTTCTAAAACAATACTAAGAGTTTCATTGAGTTGATTATCTTCTAAAAATTTTTTATCTAAAGCGGTTAATTTTTGGTTAGCGTCAAGAGATTTTAGAATTGGATACAGGGGGCTAAAAACGGATAAATCTAAGTATGCTGTCGATTTATACTTTTCTTTAAGTTGTGCAAATTCAGCTTGTTTTATTGCTTGTTTTTGATCAACAATTGCTGAAATTTCTAACAATTTTTGTTGTTGGATAAATTCAACATCTTTCTCATTTAAGTCTGCTTCGGATTCTAATTTTTTTAAAATTGAATACAACGGGGAATCGTCAGGTAAATAACCATCAAATTGATCTACTTTATACTTAATTCTTAGCTGTTTAAATTCTTTGATTTGTAAAGCTTGATCAGCAACATATTTAAGAGAACTTTTTATCAGAAAATCAATTTCTGAATCTGTGATTTCATGTTCTGAATCTAGCTTCCAAAGAATAGAACAAACAGGAGTATAATTCTTCGCTCTATGGGTGACATTATACTTTACCCTTAACTGATCAAATTCTCCATCTAATTGACAGATAGCTTGTGCTTTATCCTCTTGTTCTTTTTTAATGGTTGTAATCGTTTCTAATAGTTGGTTGTCGAGTAACCAATTCCATTCTATGTCATTGATATCCATTCCTAAATCGGCTTTTCGCAAGATCAAATACAAAAGACTAGAGAGGGATGAATTTTCATAGTCAGTTGCTTGATACTTGGATTTGAGGGTTACAAAATGTTCGAGGGAAAATTGCGAATGGTGGTTTATCATAGAATTTGAATCAATTTTATATCAGCTTACTACTTTATATCAGTTTACTACACAGCCTGCTCCCAGAATTTCGCAAACGACCGAGGTATTTTTTTCCTAGTTCCCCTGGTTCTACCAGGGAACATCTGCTAGAGGCTCTGCCTCTTAGAAATGAGGTGGCAGAGCCACCTTATAGGATTTCTAGGTAGAACCTAGAAACGAGAGAAAATCATGTTCTTCACACACTGACAAGCTGCTATCCTAAACAATAGCCAAAAATTCTATTGTCCCTATGTGGCGCATCTCTATCCCCAGAGAAATTTCAATTCTGTCCTCTAAAATTTTATCACCCACGACCCCTAAACGTTATGCCATTATTGAAGCCTGTTTAATTGGCTTGGTGTCGGGTTTAGCCGCATTTTTATTAAAAGAAGGTGCAGGATGGTTAGGGTCTTGGCGAATTTCCGAATCCTTAAATGCTGCGGTTCCCGCTTGGATTTTTCTTCCGGGTGTGGGATTAATTGGTGGTTTATTAACAGGTTTGTTAGTCGAAAGATTAGCGCCAGAAACCGCCGGAAGTGGAATTCCACAAGTTAAAGCTGCGTTAGCTGGAGAACCGATTTCCCTTGACTTTCGAGTCGCATTTGCTAAACTCATCGGTACGATGTTTACGATGGGTTCTGGATTAATTTTAGGACGTCAAGGGCCGACGGTACAAATCGGTGCCGCCTTAGCCGCTTGGATTAGTCGTTGGGTTCCGACTTCTCCCAATTATCGCCGCCAATTAATTGCTTGTGGTGCCGCTGCTGGGTTAGCCGCCGGATTTAATGCACCCATCGCGGGGGTGTTATTTGTAGTCGAAGAACTGCTGCATGATGTGTCAGGAATTACCCTTGGCCCTGCGATTATTGCCTCTTTTATTGGGGCGGTAGTTTCCCGTTTATTAGGAGGTCAAGAATTTAGTGATAGCCTAACAAAAACAATTATATTAGAAACGGTACAGGATCGATTAGTTTATGCCAGAGAAATTCCGTTATTTATTGTATTAGGAATTCTAGCGGGAGTTTTAGGAACCCTCTTTAGTCGCAGTATTATTGCGGGTTCAAAATTTAATCGCCGGGTGTTACGATGGGGATTACCTCAACGCATGGCGGTTGCAGGTTTATTATCAGGTTTAGTGGTATCTTTATTGCCTCTTTCCTTTAGAAATAATACCGGAATTCGAGAATTAATTTTAAGTGGAGAATTGCCCTGGCAAACCAGTGCTTTAGCGTTTACGGCTCATTTTATATTAACAGCAATTGCAGCCAGTTCCGGCGCACCAGGAGGATTATTTGCTCCCTCTTTAGTATTAGGTTCGGCGTTAGGACATTTAGTGGGAAGTTGGGAATCAGAATTCATGTTAGGCATTGACCAACCCACAATTTTTGCTTTTGCAGGAATGGGGGCGTTTTTCTGTGCAGTGGCGCGAACACCGATGACGGCGGTTGTAATTGTGTTTGAAATTACAACGGATTTTGGGTTAGTTTTACCGTTAATGATTTCTTCCATTGTAGCTTATTTAATTTCTGAAAAACTTGATCCTGAATCTCTCTATGATCAGTTATTAAAATTGAGTGGAATTGAACTTAAACCCGACAAACCTATTGATGGAGTATTAGAGAAATTACGGGCTTCTGATGTCATGCAACGCAATGTCGAAACCCTGTCGGGTCATTTAACCTTAAAACAAGTGATTGAAGCCTTTGCAACCTCCCATCATCGCGGATTTCCTGTGGTTGAAAATGGCAAATTAGTGGGAATTATTACCCAAACTGATTTAACTCAAATTAGTAGTCGCCAATTCCCTGATCATACCCCCATTGATCAGTTAATGACAACCCAACCTATTACCGTTGGCCCTGATGATAATTTAACTCATGTTTTGTATTTATTGGGTCATTATAAACTTAGTCGTTTACCCGTTGTAGAACATCATCATTTAGTGGGAATTATTACTCGCAGTGATATTATTCGCGCCGAATTAGGTCAAATTAGTGGGGAAACAACCCAAGTGGGACGACATTATGAACCGTCTTATATTGCCTATCAAACGAGGGGGCCACAAACCGGAAATGGTCGTTTATTAGTGTCATTATATAACCCTCAAACGGCCCCAACCTTATTAAAAATTGCTATAGCGATCGCTCAAGAACGCAATTATGAATTAGAATGTTTAACGGTGATTACAATTCCCTATAGTCAATCTCCTTCAGAAACTCCAGTTCGGTTAACAAAAAGTCGGCGTTTATTACAACAAGCTGAACGTTTAGGGCAACATTTACAGATTTCTGTTCACACTCAAATTCGAGTTGCCCATGATGTCGCCCAAGCGATTTTAGAAACCACTCAAAAGGAACATATTGATTTATTATTAATGGGTTGGCATGGGGAGAAGTCAGCGCCAGACAGGATTTTTGGCAATGTGATGGATACAGTTATTCGTCAAATTCCCTGCCAAATTATGTTAGTTAAATGGGCGCAAAATCTGATTTCTCATGAGAATCAAATGGATGGTAATTCAGATATTGCTGCTTGTCCTATTTTGGGTCTACATCGTTGGTTAGTTCCCGTGAGAGATACTTTAGAACATTCCGTTTCTGTGCAGCTTTTACCTGCATTAATTAAGTTAAGTTTATCTCCTCAAGTTCGTCTTTGTCGAGTGGTGAAAACGGGGATTTCTGAACAGGAAATCAAAGATTTTAAGCAGGCTTCAGAATATTTAAGTGATCGTTTAAATACGGAGGTTATTTTTAACAGTGTTTGCTCTAATTCCGTATCAGAAGCCGTTATTGATTTAGCCAATAAAGATCAATGTGATGTGATTCTATTAGGAGCTAGTCGAGAAGGAATGTTAAGACAAGTGATTCAGGGAAATATTCCAGAAGCGATCGCTAAAAATTGTCACTGTACTGTCATTTTAGTGCGACCTGCTCTTAAAAAATAATCAATTTTGACGGTTAAATTGTCATACCACATTCATCGACTAAATAACACATTGCGCGAAACCGTAAACCCATTAATTGTTCATAAAAAGGGTTGAGTTTGCACAGGGGAGGAATATGTAAAAGGGTATATCCAAAAAGTTTAATATCCCGTGCAAAGGGACATTGTGCTGGAATTACCCGATATAAAAATAGTGCTACATCAGGGTTGTGAATTTCCAGATTATCTAACCATTGACGCAGAGGGTTAAGCAGATGAGAGATTATGTTACGCATGAGCATCTCCACTTGTTAGGGGACAATTTCGCCATGTTGTTTTCGGTTTCCTAGTTTCTACTTTACAAATCTCAATCAATAATTAGGTAAAGGATTTGAAAAGAGTTGCTCGAAAATTATAAAAACTTTGTAAAGGTTGAAAATTTGTATTCTAAACTACAATTTAATCATCTGAGAAACCGGGTTTCAGGTTAGAGTTATTAATTATATAAGCCTATTTATTAGTATTAACCACTGAAAAACCTCGACGATAGGGTTTTTTATCCGCTATTTGCACTTGAAATTGAACAGTATCCTGTTGATTTCCCTGTTTAACGGTTAGCGTCCATTGTCCGGGTTGTAATTGCCAAAAAACAGAATTAGCAGACTGAACATTTAATTGTTTCCCATTTAACCACCATTCCACAGGCTGTTGAGAAGGGTTAGTAATTTTAAACTCTAATTTAGAAGCATCTCCCGAATTCATCACAAAATAATCATCAGTTTGAGGAGAAATTATCGTTAATTGATGTTGTGTTAGTTGAGGATGAGATTGTCGAGATAACCATTCATTATATTCAGAATTTAATTTAATTTGAGGTGATTTTTGATAATATTCAGAAACTTTTTTTAGATCAAAATATTCTAATACAATTCCTCCCGAACAATCGGGAGTCGGACGTAACCCTGTTGTTGCACAAATCGGTAACTGAACAAACCCTAAAGGTTTGGGAAAATTACCCGG
This sequence comes from Planktothrix sp. FACHB-1365, assembly GCF_014697575.1. Classification (GTDB taxonomy): domain Bacteria; phylum Cyanobacteriota; class Cyanobacteriia; order Cyanobacteriales; family Microcoleaceae; genus Planktothrix. Next base: position 74,628 of record NZ_JACJSC010000017.1, read on the forward strand.
TTCTTTTGTTTCATGCAAATGCAATATAATTCGATTCCATAAAGGTGCTGCACCCATTACCCCAGACACATTTTGCATTCCTTCACCGCCAAAATTTCCTACCCAAGTTGCAACGGTATAATCTGTTGTAAAACCCACTGTCCAAGTATCTCGATAATTAGAAGAAGTTCCGGTTTTAACTGCAACGGGGAAGGGTAAATTTAACACAGAATCAATCCCAAAAGAATAAGCTCTCGCATGAGGATCACTTAACATATTGGTGATTAATTGCCAGGATACAGCCGTATCAATAGGGGGTGAATTAGGGTCAAGAAGTTGTCTTTGACTGAAGATCACATTAGGATTAATAACTTTACCCTGATTTGCCATAATTAAATAAGCCTGAGCTAATTCCCATAAACTCACTTCTCCACTTCCTAATGTTAATCCTAAACCATAATAATCAGGAGTATGGGTTAAATGTCGAAATCCTAGCGTTTCTAATCGTCCTAAAAATACCGGAACAGTGACTTTTTCTAATACTTTTACCGCCGGAACATTTAAAGAATTTGCCAAGGCAACTCGCACCCGCACGGGGCCTAAAAAAGTTTCACTATAATCCTTTGGGCTGTAAAGTTTTGCCCCAGGAATTGCATAATAAGTGGGAACATCTGCTAAAATTGTATGGGGTTGAATTATCCCTTCTGCTAATGCTAATTCATATAAAAAGGGTTTCAACGTTGATCCGGGTTGTCGCAGAGCTTGAACCCCATCATTTCGCCCTAATTGATCGCTATTAAAATAATCGGGAGAACCGACATAAGCTAATACTTCTCCGGTGTGATTATCAAGCACTAAAGCGGCGGAATGATGAACATTATGGTCTTTTAAACTGGTAATAATTTGTTCAACTTGCGCTTCAACAAATTGTTGTAACGGGCGATCTATTGTGGTTTTGATATAATTAGCTAATACGCGCTGTGTCAAAGGCTCAGAAGAGGATGAATGGGTTAACTTTTCAGTTAGCCAAAATAGAAAATGGGGTGCGGCAATAATTCCTTGTTGTTGGGGTTGGAATGTTAATGTTTCTTGATAGGCACGTTCCGCTTGAATAGGAGTAATATATCCATCTTCAATCATGCGCTTTAAAACATAATTTTGACGTTTTTTTAATGCGGATAAATTATGGTATGGATTTAAGTCTGTAGGGTCATTGGGAAGGGCTGCTAATAGACTCGCTTGGGCTAAATTTAATTCTGATGCTGAGGTGTTAAAATAGATTTTTGCAGCAGCTTCAACGCCATACAAATTTCCCCCCATTGGTAAACGATTAATATAAGCTTCTAAGATTTGCTGTTTATTCATTCCGGCGGTCAGTCGCCATGATAACCAAATTTCCCCAAATTTATTCGGTAATGTTCGGGGTGCGGGTTCTAATAATCTCGCTAATTGCATGGTAATGGTAGACGCACCGCTAACAATTTGTTTAGCTTGAAATGCTTCTAAAATAGACCGAACAAGCGCAATAGAATCAATCGCCCCATGTTGATAATAGCGTTTATCTTCAGCAGCAATAATCCCGTTAATAAAATCAGGTGAAACTTGACTTAAAGGAACAATTGCAGTATGATTTTGATTAGAACTTAAGACTGTTCCTAATGGTAAATGATTGCGATCGCTAAATTCAAACGCCACATCTTTTTGTAGAATATCTTCTGCATGAATCGGCGCAAGATAAGGAAGCGATCGCAACATTCCCCCAAAACACAATATTAATAGAATGGTTCGGATCGCTGGATGTCGAAAACAATACAAAATTTGGGGTGGAATTCTGTTCATCTCTCAGCCTCATTATAGATTGATATAATTAATATTGGCAGTGCTATCGTCTAATAATCTGGAAACTAATCAAAGTCTTAACAACTGACTGAATTGATCTACATCTTAATATTGTTCATTTACGGATTAAAATTCATCCAGATAACTCGGCTTTATAATTCACTGATAGATTGAATCTTAACCCGATACTTTTCCCAATTATTTTGTAAAGTTTGAGTATTAGGATGCTCTTAACCATAAGTACAGGAGAGCCCATTTTTGTGATCAATGTAGGGGGTACATATCCATAATGAAAAATATTCATATTACAACAAGATAAATTTATAAAGTTATGCTGTACTGTCAATTTGTAACCAATATTATTAGAGATCAAAAATTAATGAGCGATTCCTTGGGACTTAACGCCGATACCTCGACTAATCCCATAGTCAGCGTCAAAGTCAATCGAACTATCATCTCTGAAAATGGTGGGATAGGGGCTTTCATCATCAAACTCAGTCAGCCTGCACCCAGCACCGGGCTGAATCTGAATATCAGTGCCCTCGACAGCGATAATGCCGGGGGAGATGTCACCAATACTAAGAGTACAAATCTAAGCATTCAAATGGATCCGGTCACCAAGAAACCTGCTGGCCTCACCATTACCCCAGGTGCCACCGAAGCCAGACTCATCCTGACAGGCATACCTGATACTGTAGTCGAAGGCGATGAAGTCAGCACCCTCACCCTGTTACCCGGTGAAGGTTATACCGTTGCACCTGGCTATAGCACCGATGCGATTACACTGACTGAGAAACTCATGGTGAGTGTCACGGCTAGTCCAAATGCGATCGCTGAAAATGGTGGGGTAGGGACTTTCACCATCAAACTCAGTCAGCCTGCACCCAGCACCGGACTGAATCTGAATATCAGTGCCCTCGACAGCGATAATGCCGGGGGAGATGTCACCAACACTAAGAGTGAAAATCTAACCACTCAAATGGATCCGGTCACCAAGAGACCTGCTGGCCTCACCATTGCCCCAGGTGCCACCGAAGCCAAACTCATCCTGACAGGAATACCTGATACTGTAGTCGAAGGGGATGAAGTCAGTACCGTAACCCTGTTACCCGGTGCAGGCTATATAGTTTTACCGAGCCAGAGCACCGATGGGATTACGTTAATTGATGATAGTTATGCTCAGTAGTCTTCAAGATAATGACATCCTCTATAGCAAAGCCTTGTCTCCCATGATGTTTAGTGGTAACGGGAATAATACAATTTACCCTAATAATATGGGTGCAGTTTTTATGTAATTAGGGATTGCTGAATAAACCCTAGGATTGTCAGTTGGGAGTATTTGAAAGAAGTTAAAACCTTTTAGCCTAAAGAGTATCCAGGTTTTCCCTTCAAGTGGTAATCACTATGGATGATTCTTAGGATTGCCACTTCAGGGAGAATAAAATCAGGAAGGAATTCCCTCAAACCCATCTGAGATTTTAATCAGGATGAGTTTATCTATAATATGTATTTATTTTAGCGAAAAATACTTTTCAATTGTTATTTATCATATCTTTACGACCCATTTCTTCTAATTCTTCCACAACAGCAAGAGAACCTGAAATATCGCCTTTGAGTAGAAGTTCTTTAAGAGTTAAGATTTCTTCCATAGGAGAGAATTGAACAAGATTAACTGTATTATAGCTCATCCCAGAAACCCGGTTTCTGCGTGAGTCTCGACGTTAATCTCTGAATAGGGTTTAATAAAGTAACAGAGTGTTGAGAGAAAAATTATGTTCAACCGCAAACGCTTTTTGGGATTATTTCTAACGATTGTTTTGGTGATGATAGGGTTCAAAACCTTTGCGGAAACACCACCCCCTCCCCCAGACTATTTTCCTTTACCTGTGGGGGGAATCTGGGAATATCAAGCAAAAACGGCTGATGGGAAGCAATCTAAACTAACCGTTAAAGTTGAAGGGTTAGAAGCTCAAACCGATGGAACAACGCTTTATAAAACCGAAAATAATTTAGGGTTTGCACCGTTTTATATTTGGTATGCTAAACCCAGTGGATTAGTCAAAGAATATCGACAACTGTATACCTTTGGAGGAAATAACACAGAATATCGGTTAGAACCTGCAAAAACGATTCTTAAAAATCCTCCTTCTCCTGGGGAGACTTGGACTTGGGAAGGTCAAGAAATTGCGGTGATGACCACAGAGGTGAAAGAAAATTATGAAGTTGTTGGAACAGAAGATATTGAAGTTCCCGCCGGAAAATTTTCAACCTTTAAACTCGAAATTGAGGGAACAAAAGCCGGAACACCGTTTAAAAAAGTGGTGTGGTATGGTAATTTTATCGGCCCGATAAAATGGCAAATTTTTGATGATAAAGGGACATTAAAAACAACAACAGAATTAGAAAAATACACGTTTCCTCCTAATTAAATTAAGAGAAAACGGCATTTTCAAAACTTATTTAAAATTAGCTAGTTGCTAATGGGAGAAGTTAAAGGGGAAGTAGGAATATTCGATTCTATTCCATAGTTAGGCGTTGAAGTCATCGGGGTTGTTTCTTCAGAAGAAACGGGGTATTCGGGTTCTACGGGAACCGTGGGTTCAGGATAAGAATTAGGAACAGGTTCTTCTGGTAATAAACCTCCCCCGCCCCCCGGTGTCGTCTCCGTTGGTAGAGTCCCATTCCCATCATCATCATAATTGGATTCTGGGGGTGTAGAAGGTAAAATTGTTGAATCATTATCACCCGAATAGTTTGTGACAGGAGCCGAAGCCGAGGAGTCGGTAACATTCGGTTCTAATCCTACTTCAGAAGAATTGTTTTCTTCGGGCGGAGAAAGTAAATATTCTTCTAATTGAGATTCTGAGGTTGATGAGCTTTTCCCTTCTATTTCAGTAGCAATGCTAGTATCACTAGATTGCTCAACGGGTGAAGTTTCTTCGGTTTTTGCTTCTGCATCGGAAGGTTCTACTATTGAGTAATCTCCCTCTTCTAAAGGTTGTTCTGTGGAACGTTCCGCCGCGACTTCCTTGGGATTTTGAGTTTCAACAGAAGGATTTTCAAACATCGGTTCTGTGGAATCTAAATTATTAAAGGGATGATTCAATTGAATATTGGTTTTCTGACTAATAATGTAGCCATAACGACGGGTAAGATCAAATCCAACCCAACCAAAAAATAAGGATGTAATTAAGAATAAAATCGGCAGTAAAAAACCCAGGTAAGGTATCGTTTCTTCCGGTTCCCAAGTCGGAATCGCAACAGGAACAGGTTGAATTTGTGGGGGTGGGGAATTGAGGGGAATACTCGGTAATGTCGTAACGGAAGTTAAAGGTTTTTGCTGAACAGAAACGGGGATTTCAACAACTGCTTTTACCGCTACGGGTTTGGGAGGAACAAGTTCAACAACACTAGAATTTTGAGGTTGAATCACAGTATTAGGAGATTGAATCGTTGTCGCAATATCTTCAATGGGTAAAAAAGCAATCCATTGGTCAACACTTTGAGGACGTCGGGAGGGTTCAATTTCTAATCCCCAGTAAATTAATCGTTCTACAACCGGACTCAAGGTAGGTTGAATTTGTCTTAAAGTCGGTTTAGACGCACTGAGTAACTGTTGTGTGGCTTCATTCACACGCAATGGAGCTTCTAAGGGAGGTTCACCCGTTAACAAACAATAGAACGTCGCGGCCAAACTATAGATATCCGTTGCGGGGGTCAGGTGTTGATGGGGGAGATAGTGTTCTAGGGACGCATAACCAACGGATAAAACCCGGTTACGGATGGGAAACTTGACACTCGGTTCCATAAAGCCACTGGTTAACCCAAAATCAACTAACGTGAGGATGTCTGTCCCTTGATGGCGCAGGATATTCCTCGGTTGCAGGTTACAGTGAAGTAAACCGTGTTGATGTAGGGTTCTCATGGCCGAAGAAATCTGGCGGATATATTGCAGCGCCTGATGAACCGATAACGGAGAATGCGCGCGTAAGGTTTCTTCTAGGGTTTGGCCCTGAATATAATTCATTACCAAATACGGTAAACCCTTTTCTTCAAAGATGTCCAGCACACGGGCAATATTAGGATGGTGACACTGGCTTAAACGTTTGGCAACTGTTACAAATTGTTGTTTGATTTGGGGAAAATCAACGGAGGTGATGAATTTAGGATGCAGAGTTTTAATCACAACCGTTTGATGAGTGAGAGGGTGCGTCGCTTGGTAGGTCACACCAAACTCCCCTTGACCCAGAACAGCATCAATCCGATATTTGCCGTTCTGGAGAACGATTTCCTGCGTTAGATTCATTGTGTGATTGCTAACTCCCCACCATAATACTATCGCCCATACTATAACGATCACATCGTTTTAGCATAGTCTACCTTTGGTTCTGGGATTGTAGCGCATCTGTGGAAATTAGCCAACTCTATTATAGGGAACAGGGAACAGGGGGAAGGGGAGAGGGGGAGAGGGGGAGAGAGGGGGAGAAGATGTTAATATGGTTATTAAAAGTCATAAGTGTATAAAATTCAGAAAATTAAATCAATTGCCAAAATTCCTGTTATAAACTGGGGGAAAAAATGGGAGACATTAAAATTTTAATCGTGGAAGATGAGTTGCTAATTGCCAAGGGATTAGCCAAAAAATTAGAAAAATTAGAGTATGCTGTCGTTGGGATTGCGTCTTCGAGTGAATCAGCATTACAAAAAGTTGAAGAAACTCAACCAGATGTAATTTTAATGGATATTGTCATCAAGGGAGATTTAGATGGAATTGAAACGGCAAAACTCATTCAGGAAAAATTTGATATTCCTGTTATTTATGTAACCGCTTATGCCGATGATGAAACCTTAGAACGAGCCGAAGAAACAGAATCCTATGGATATATTCTAAAACCGTTTAAAGAGCGAGAAGTTCATGCAGCTATTAAAATCGCCTTAAAAAAACATCAATCTACATTAAAAATGCAGCAATCTTTAAAAGATGCCCAAGCTGTTACCGATGAAAAATCTCGGTTTTTATCCATTGCTTCCCACGATTTAAAAACTCCCTTAACCGCCATTCAAATGTCTGCTGGAATGTTAAAGGATTATAGTGATAAATGGACGGAAGACAAAAAGCAAAAACATTTAGATCGGATTCAAACGTCCGTCAGCAATATGAACAATCTTTTAGAAGAGTTGTTAATTTTAAGTCGGGCTGAATCTGGAAAACTAATCTTTAACCCAGAACCGACTCAAGTTGTGGCGTTTTGTCAATCTATTATCGAGGAAATAAAACCGCTTGCTCAGGCTGGACATCGAGTTTTATTCATGAGTTCTCAAGAAGTAATACACGGAAATTTAGATAAACCTTTACTGCGCCATATTTTAATAAATTTGTTATCGAATGCGATTAAATATTCCCCTAATGGGGGTACAATCAGCTTAAAAATTCATCAAGATGGTCAATTTATTTGGTTTGAAATCGCAGATGAAGGCATTGGTTTACCGATAGATTATCAAGCTAAACTCTTTCAACAATTTGAACGGGCTTCTAACGTGGGTAACATTAAGGGGACGGGGTTAGGATTATCCATTGTGAAACAAGCTGTTGATTTACACCAAGGTCAAATTAAAGTTGAAAGTGAAGTCGGAAAAGGAACAATATTTACCGTCACACTCCCCTTATAAATTATCATGATCTTTTCCGATTCTAACGACGGCGTAAGACCTCTAAAAGTGTTGTTAACCGATGAGGGATAGGGGCGATCGCTTCAATTTTTTCTCCCGAAATCGGATGATTTAAGGTTAATTTCCAAGCATGAAGAGCTTGTCCAGGTAAATTCACCTTGATTGCTTTTCCTCGACTATATTCAGGATCACCGACAATGGGATTTCCCATAAACGCACTATGCACCCGAATTTGATGGGTACGTCCCGTTTCTAAGGTAAATAACATTAACGTATAGTTCCCGATGCGCTCTTGAATTTGCCAATGGGTAATGGCTTCTCGCCCTCCTTTTTCGAGGGGAACAATTGCCATTTTTTTGCGATCAATTGGATGACGACCGATAGGTTGATTAATGGTTCCTGATTCGGTTTTAGGAACGCCATAAACCACCCCTAAATATTGACGACGGGCGGTTTTTTCTTTAATTTGAGCTTGTAAACTTTGCAAAGCAAAATCCGTTTTGGCCACCACCATCGCCCCGGTGGTATCCTTATCTAAACGATGTACAATTCCAGGACGTTGTACCCCGCCAATTCCTGCTAATTGATCACAATGAGCTAATAACGCATTAACTAAGGTATCATTCTGATGTCCCGGTGCGGGATGAACCACTAACCCCGCAGGTTTATTCACAATTAATAGACAATCATCTTCATATAAAATATCCAGGGGAATATCTACAGCTTCCAGTTCTAAAGGTTGGGGTGGGGGAAGAGTAATTTCTAAGCGATCGCCCGTTTGTACAGAGAGTTTTTTAGTGGTACAAACTTGTTCATTAACTTTCACCCATCCCTGACTAATTAAGGTTTGAATCCGAGAACGAGATAGGTCAGAAATTTGTTGAGATAACCACAAATCTAACCGTCGATTTTGTTGATCGGGAGGTAAATTTTCTGCATCTACCGTTAACTGAATTAAAGTGGAATCATTCATTATTTTGCAAAGGTTTATTTTCCAGAGTAATCTCTAATTTATCTAAGGTTATACCCAAACTTTGGTATAAATTGGTTAAGGCGTTTAGATAGTCTATTTTAGCATTTAATTCATCATTTTGAGCTTGAGTTAAATCCGATTGAAATCGAACTAAATCAACCAGGGAAGATCCTTCTACCCCTAACTCAACTTTATCTTTCTCGTTGCGAAGTTGTTCTTCAGCTAACTGGGTTGCACGTTTAGATAACTCAACTTTTTTCCAAGTAGCTTCAATATCTTGTAACCTCTGACTCACATCAATCTCAATTTTTTGAGATGCTTCCGTTAAGTTATTTTGGGCTTGCAAAACATCGATCCGACTGCGTTGAAAATCACGTTCTAAGGTTCGATCACCCAAGGTTTTACTAAAAACTAATCCGGCTCTTAAATCCGTTTGATTGTCAATAATATCCGGTGCAGGTTCATGTCTTACCTCCGTTTTAAAATCGATATTCCATCGACGGTTATTTTCAGCAACAACTAATTGGGTTTTAAATATTTCTAAATTTAATCTGGCTTGTAAATAATTGGGCTGGTTCTCAAAGCCTAACTGTTTAACTTCACTAGGCTCCAAGGTTTGGGGTTGAATTTCTAAATTTTCAGACGCTATAATATTAACATCCTCATCAATATCTAATAATTCTAATAAATTCAGTCGTTGCTGGTTTAAATTATTCTGGGCATTTAATAAAGAAATTTCTTGATTAGCAACGCGAGTTTGTACAGTAATTAAGTCGGCTCTCGGTCTGCGTCCAGCCTCAATAAAAACTTGGGTATTTTCGACTTGCTGTTGTGCAATAATTAAAGATTGTTGCTCAATTTTAAGTTGTTCTTGCGCTTGCAGTAAATTGCGATAAGCTAAAATGGTTTCGGTAATTTTATCAATTAAAATTGATTTTAAATTGAGTAAATTAATTGTTTCTTGAATTCGGGCAATTTCAACGGAAGCTCGATTAACCGTTTCACCTGCACCTCTTAATAAAGGTTGGTTAAAAACGACTGCTAAATTTTGTCTTAAAACATCTTGATCAGAAAACCCTGAACCTTGATAATTTCTCTGTTGTCTTTGTCCAGTCCACTCCAAATTAAGTGCTCCTCCTGTGGGAATTCTAACAAAGACTTTTGCTGATAATATTAAACCCCGAGTCATCGTTGTTAGATTTCCCTGAGTAATATTATCCCATCCAATCGCTAAACTGGGTGTAAAATCAGGATTAAATTTATCTTCAGCGACGGCTAAATCTTGACGTTCTACAATTCGTTCTAAATATTGATTTTTAATCGTGCGGTTATTTTCTAAGGCTAAAATAATCACATCCTGCAAGGTTAATTCAACTCCATCTTGTTCAGAAACAACCGGAAGGGGCGAAGTGGGTTGAAGATTAGAAGGCTGTTGGGTCAACATTTGATATTGAGGACGACTAGCCGTTAAATTTAAAGGGGTCATACTATTCTCAATACTTTCAATAGTCGTCTCAACTTCAGAAACATTATTGTCTTCAGTTAAAGCTTGAGGACTCGGATTTAAAATATTAATATTCTCATCTAATAAATTAGGAGGGATGGAGGAATATTCCTCAAGGCTAAGTTCTTCTAATAATGGAAGAGAAGGCTTAGATTTAACGTGAGGTGCAGGGATTAAATTTCCCATCATATCGGGTGGAAGCTCCTCCGAAATTGGTTTAGAAATTGGATTAAGAGGGGGTAGAGATTGGGAAGTGGAAATTGGGGGAGAAAACCATTCTAGCTTTGAGGAAAGAGCAGAAGATTCAGGATTTATAGGTTTAGAAGGAAGTGCCATTACTACAATTCCCCCTAAACCTGATATTAAAGTTAGAATCATCCCCAAAGGTAACAAATTTAAGGGTTCAGATTCTTCCCCAGGTTCAGGGTTGAGTGATGATTCTAACTCTAAATTTTTCGGTTCCTTCATAACCCTCAAACCCTCGTTTTGTTAACAATTTATATTCTGCCCTATTCTCCTCTTAAAGCTTTCACTGGGTCAAGTTGACTGGCGCGTAATGCGGGGAAAAATCCGGCTCCCACTCCCACTAATATAGCTGAACTTAGGGAAAATATAGCGGTTTTACGTTCAAATTCATAGGGTAACTTAAATTGTTCTGCGATAACAACCGTCGCCCCATGAACTGTGACAATGGCAATTATTCCCCCGATTAAACTTAAAATAGCGGCTTCTAAAATAAATTGCAACATAATATCTAATTGCGTCGCTCCGATCGCCCGTCGTAATCCAATTTCTGGAGTTCTTTCGATCACCGATGCAATAGTAATATTAGCAATACCAACCCCTCCAACCATTAAAGCGATCGCACCGACCACTAATAAAGCTTTAGAAACAGAATCTAAGGTTTTTTGCTGTTCTAAAATATCCTCAATTGTATTCCACGTTCTAAACTTATACCCTAGAAACCGTTGTTCTAATATTTTTTTAGCTTGTTCCTCTAAAGTCTCTAAATCTTCAATTTCATAGGGACGTAACCACATCATTCTAATATTTTTTCTGCCTGTAATTGCACTATAAATTGCCATCGGAATATACAAAGAGCCCGTTGGTTCTTGCTCCTGGCTTTGTTGAGTAGCAACAATCCCAATCACAGTATAAGGTCTAAAATTAAGATAAATACTTTTTCCTAAAGGATTGATTTTTTCAAAGAGTTTATCAGCCAAAAATTGATCAATAATAATGACAGGTTTATAGGTTTCAAAATCATTAGAAGTAAAATCACGTCCAGCCACTAACTTACGTCCTGATGTGTTTAAAAAATCGATTGTTGTAGCTATAGCAGAAGGATTAGCTTGCTGATTTTGAAAAATAACCTGTTGATCTCTCATCCCATTTATGCCACTAATAGAGCGTAAAGATTTTAACTGTTGTTTTAATATTTTTAGATCTTCTAAAGTCAGTTGTGCAGACTCTTTTGTAAGAGGATTCCAATCTGGAAATATACGAATTTGTGGCGCGTCTCGTTCAGCTAATTGTTGCTCAATAACCCCACGACTAATATTACCAACTTGCAAGGTTGCATTTACCGCAGCAACTCCCATAAATACCCCAATTCCTGATAAGAAAGAACGGACGGGATTTCCCATTAAGGAACGACAACTTAATCCGATTAAACTCAAAATAGAAAGACCCATAATTCTGTATTTTTATTTTAATTGTTCTTTACTCTCCTCTTAATGCTTTTACTGGGTCAAGTTGACTGGCGCGTAATGCGGGGAAAAATCCGGCTCCCACTCCCACTAATATAGCTGAACTTAGGGAAAATATAGCGGTTTGGCGTTCAAATTGATAGGGTAACTTAAATTGTTCTGCGATAACAACTGTTACAGCATGAACCGTGACAATGGCAATTATTCCTCCCATTAAACTTAAAATAGCGGCTTCTAAAATAAATTGCAACATAATATCTAATTGGGTTGCGCCTACCGCACGCCTAAGTCCGATTTCTGGCGTTCGTTCAATGACTGAAGCAATGGTAATATTAGCAATACCAACCCCTCCAACCATTAAAGCGATCGCACCGACCACTAATAAGGCTTTAGAAACAGAATCTAAGGTTTTTTTCTGTTCTAAAATTCTCTCAGCCGTATTCCAAGCTCCAAATTTATACCCGATAAAGCGTTGTTCTAATATTTTTTTAGCTTGTTTTTCTAAAGTCTCTAAATTTTCAATTTCGTAGGGACGTAATTGCAAAGTGTTGATTTCTTTTTGTCCTGTAATAGCACTATAAATTGCCATTGGGAGATAAATAACACCTCTTGGCTCTTCCTCCCATATCGGTTTAGATACAACAATTCCAACGACAACATAAGGTCTAAAATTAATATAAATAGTTTGTCCTAACGGTTGATTGTTTTTAAAGATTTTATCAGATAAAAATTGATCAATAATAACAACATTTTGATAGTTGTTAAAGTCACGGCTAGTGAAAGAACGACCAGCCACTAATTTGCGCCCTAATGTGTTTAAAAAATCAAGGGTTGTGGCTATAGCAATCGGAGTAGCTTGCTGATTTTGAAAAAAAAGCTCTACAGAGTATCTGTAATTCATGCCACTAATTGATTTTAACCCTTTTAACTGTTTTCGTAAAATTATCAGGTCTTCTAAACTGAGTTGTGCAGAATCTTTAGTAATGGGGTTCCAATCTCCATAGATGGCAATTTGTGGCGCATCTTGTTCAGCTAGTTGTTGTTCAATCACCCCACGGCTAATATTACCCACTTGCAAAGTTGCATTCACCGCAGCCACCCCCATAAATACCCCAATTCCTGATAAGAAAGAACGGAGGGGATTGCCTAATAAAGAACGACAACTTAATTGAACTAAACTCAGAATAGAAAGACCCATAATCTTTTTACAAAATTAGTTCCATCATAGGTTTAATTCGACATTAACTCATTCAATTTATCACGAACTGCTTGAATATCTTGCCACATTAACCATTTCGGTGATCCGGTTTCACGGGAAGGATTTCTTAATAAATAAGCGGGGTGAAAAATCGGCATACATAATCGCCCCTCCCATTCCATCCATTGCCCCCTAATTTTAGTAATTCCCCGTTTATCGCCTAAAATAGATTTTACCGCCGTTGCTCCCGTTAATAAAATAATTTTAGGATTCACTAAACGAATTTGTTCTAATAAATAAGGTTTGCAAGCTTCCATTTCTTGAGGCGTTGGGGTACGATTATTGGGAGGACGACAACGAATTGCATTAGAAATATAAACCTCTTGATCGGTACTTAAACCAACGGATTCTAAAATTTTTTCTAACAGTTGTCCTGAACGTCCGACAAAGGGTAAACCCTGTTCATCTTCATTTTGACCGGGTGCTTCCCCCACAATCATAATCGGTGCTTGCAGATGACCTCGACCGATGACCGCATGGGTGCGATTTTGTCCTAATTCACACCGATAACAATGATTACAATGGTTAGAAATTTCTTCTAAAGTTTGATAAGTTCCTACAGGAATTTCAATTTTAGCATCAGTCGGAATTAAATCTCGATTAAAATTCGATGACACAGACGGAGGGGAAGGTTCAGAATTGTTGAAATCGAATAAACTCAATTGTTCGTGATCAGACATAGTAAGGGTGTTGACGGTTGACGGTTGACGGTTAATTTTTCACCGACAACCAACACCATTTTAATGGCAGGCGGAATTTCTGATGTTGCAACTCTTGACTGTAACCGTCATTATAGAGGTGATGCGATTGCCGAGGGCAAGCAGTTGATGTTATCCATACCCCTATTTCGAGATCGAACTCATGCTGGTGAGGAACTCGCAAAAGAGATTGTGTTACAGATGAGTTTTGACAGCCCCCAGGAGGAGCAGAAAATTGTTGTTTATGCCTTACCTCGTGGGGGTGTACCCGTTGCGGTTCCCGTTGCTCAACGTTTACAATCTCCGTTGAGTGTGATTGTTGCTAAAAAAATTACCCTCCCCGATAACCCAGAATTGGCTTTGGGTGCAGTTACATCCGATGGTCAAGTTCTGTGGTCAAAACGAAAACCCCTGAATTTGAGTCTGCAACAGGGGATGTTACAGGAGGCTCAAACGAAAGCACAACAAGCCTGGGAACAGTTATCTCCCAGTTGTCCCCCGGTGACACCTCAAGGAGCTTTGGCGCTGGTGGTCGATGATGGTATCGCCACTGGAATGACAATGGCCGTCACGGTGAAAGCCTTAAAAGCTTATCAACCCCTGGCAATTTGGATTTGTGTTCCCGTCGCGCCTTTGGAATTAATGCCTTATATGCAGGAATGGTGCGATCGCGTGATTGTGTTAGAAACTCCCCATCCGTTTTTCAATGTCAGTCGGTTTTATGAAGAGTTTGAGCAAGTCGAAACCCAAACCGCCTTATCGCTACTAAAACACCAAATCTGGCTACAATGAATAACAATTTACAGTTCTCGATTAACCATCATGAGAAGTTGGCGTTTTTGGTGGCAAACTTTTGTCTTTTCAACCCAATATAATCCCCCTCAGTTTGTTGAGGTGTTGATGTTACTCTTAGGCATCTTTTTACTGTTCCTTTGGAGTTTGACCGCACAGTGGCCTTATTTGGTTTTGTCTCTGAGTTATGTTGCGGGATCATCCACATCAATGTTAATTCGAGAAGCTTTGACTCCTTCCCCTCATCTGCAACTGACCCAAGGTTTAGCTATCGTATTATTAATTCTGAGTGCTTACACCTTAATTGATTTAGTCGGATGAAATACTGCCTGGAATTTCATATAAAATTAAACGATTTCCCATCGGATCATAAGCATAAATTTCCCGACCATGAGAAGCGGTTATAATGTCTCCAGGCGGTGGATATCCAAGACGTTTTAAATGAGCGATCGCAGCTTCTAAATCCTGCACTTCCAAGCATAAACTCATTCCGGTTTTCCCCCCCGAAGAAAATTCAGAAATATGGGTCGGTTTAGGTTGAAAAATTCCCAATCTTAAACTCGGTAACTGAAATTCTGCATAACGATGGGGAATATGAGAAACGGGCTCTATTCCCAACAAGTGAGCATAAAAGTTGACCAAAATTTCCATTTTAGGGTCAGCAAGGGTGACAAAAGCCTCTTGGCAGTGTAAAACCATAAAGGGAAGTAAAAATTTAATCACGCAATTGCCCTCAATATTAAACTTAAAGTCGAGAGCTTAAACAATGGGACGAATTTTTTTATCCGCAGGTCATGGAGGATTTGAAAATGGTGTAAGAGATCCGGGTACAATTGCAGGCGGGACAACGGAAGCCCAAGAAATGATTCGCATTCGGGATTTAGTCGTTAGCGAATTGCGATCAAAGGGGTTTCAAGTGATTGTGGTTCCTGATGATCTCAGCCAAACTCAAACCATTGATTGGATTAATGCTCATTCTCAATTTGGAGATGTAGCTTTAGAACTGCAAATGGGTGGATCATCTAACCCTTCAATTCGGGGAGTAACCGCTTTTTATATTGCGGGAAATTCCCAACGAAAAAAACAAGCGGAATCCCTTTTATTATCCCTTTTGCAACAAGTTCCTCAACTTCCCAATCGAGGCGCAAAACCCGACACTGAAACGGGATTAGGAAGCTTAATTTTTATTCGTTGGATTGCGATTCCTTCCCTCTACTTAGAATTAGGATTTCTAACCAATCCCACTGATCGGGCTTTAATTCAAACCCGACGACGAGATATTGCCATTGGAATTACCAATGGATTAATCAGTTGGTTAAATCAGGACTCTACAAATCCGATTCCAACCGTTCCTCCCGGTACACCTGTTTATGGTTCTATTGGGATTAATATTAATGGTCGTCGCTATGGAGAAAATGGAATTTTAGTGAATGGAAATGCCTTTATTCCCATTGATTTAGTCGATAAATTAGGATTAAATCTCTCTCAAATTTCTAATAGAGTCAGAAGAATTCGATACAATAATATTGTTTATATTCGCGCGATAGATTTAAGAAATTGTGGCATTTCTGTGAGTTGGGATAATCCCAATCGCAGTGTTGTTTTGCGTTCTAATATTCGCCCTTATAATAGTCAAATGGATCAGATTATGGGTAATGGGTTAACCACCGAAGTGCAACTGATTATGTTTATCAAAACCCAGGATTCTAATTTGATCAATAGTGTTCCTCAAATTGCTAAATTTTATCGAGAAGAAGCCAGTATTGAAGGCGTTAATCATGATATTGCCTTTTGTCAAATGTGTTTAGAAACCAACTTCTTACAATTTGGGGGAATTCTCAAACCTGAACAATATAATTTTGGCGGTTTAGGAAGTTTAGGAGGTGCCTCAGAGAGTGCGTCTTTCCCCACAGCCGAAATCGGAATCCGAGCCCATATTCAACATTTAAAAGCCTACGCCAGTCATGAACCTTTAGTTCAAGATATTGTCGATCCTCGCTTTGAATTTGTCACCAGAGGAATCGCCCCCTATCTACAACAATTAAGCGGTCGCTGGTCAGACGATCCCACCTACGGTGATCAAATTTTAGCGTTAGTCAGAAGACTCTATGAACTATCAGGATTATTATAATTATCCATAAACTGATAACTGACAACTGGTACAGACGTGCCAAAAGCCTTACGGCATGGCTCCGCCAAGGCACGTCTCTACTGATAACTGATAACTGGTAGAGACGCGCCATGGCGCGTCTCTACACTGATTACTGATTACGCCTCTTTGACAAATCGAATAATTTCTCGAACATGATTAAGAAATTGCCCATCAGCACTTAATTGAGCGATCGCATTTTTGGCTTCTCTTTCTAAACGCTGATGTTCCGATTGATTCGTCGCTTTTAACGTTTCTAAATTAGCTGTTAAATTCGTTAATCCTTCACGAGTTGCTTGCCATTTTTGTTCTTGCTGAGTCGCCCAAGAATCAGGATATTTTAGATTCAATTGTCTTTCTAACTCTTTTAACGTTGTTTCCAAAATTTCAAAGCGATTTCGCAGTTCTACAACATCTTCACGGGGATAGGAAAATTGACGACGAACCATTGCTAATCGGGTGGCTAAATATTGATAAGCACGCACCGAAGGCCGTAAAATCGTTAACAGTAAAGCTGCACCTGCACCCCAATAACCTACCACACTAATTCCTAACCAAGCTAACCCATAAAGTCCGATAGTGGATAACAAATGTAAACCCAAAGCAACCCAAAGAGAACGTTGAGCTAACTGAGTGACATATTGAACTTGTTGTTCTTCAACAAAAATTCCCTTTTTTTTCGATTCTTCGGCTTCTGCTAAGACTTCTTTCGCCTCAAAATGAACATTCCAAGGAACCGTTACAATCAACAATAACCACCAAAAAACCGCACAACCGATGACCCAATCTAAAAAGCTTCCCGCCGGAATATGTAACCATTGTAAAACACTAAAAGTCAGTAACAAGATCACAGTTAATCCTAAACCGAAATCACCATAATTAAACTGTATTCTCATAAAAATTCAACCCTCCTCAATAATTAGTAGGGTGCGTAAGCAACGCGCACGCACCAAAAACCCTAAATATTCGGTCAAGTCATAGACTATTGACCCTCACAACGTCAATTCACCCTGCTTCTGTTCCCCGATTATGAAGAAAAATAGTAATATTCTGATATCCACTGTGACACTTCTTAAAGCTTCATACCCTTGAGTTAGGATAAAATTAGGTTTAAACCTTCACTTCTCTAAAATTCTACCAATGATTGGGCAAAAAGGAAAAGTTTATTTAATGGGAGCAGGGTTAGGAGAAATTGCTTATCTAACCTTACAAGCTCAAGCATTACTCTCCCAAGCAGAAGTCATAATTTATGATGCTTTAGTTGATGATTCTATTTTAACATTAATTCCGGCAAATTGTTTAAAAATTAATGTAGGAAAACGAGGCGGACAGCCTAGCACGTCCCAAGCAGAAATTAATCAATTATTAGTCGAATATTGTCGGGGAGGAAAACAAGTCATTCGTTTAAAAGGAGGCGATCCGTTTATTTTTGGGCGTACCACGTCCGAAATTCAAGCCTTAATTGAATCTCAATGTAACTTTGAAGTCATCCCCGGACTTTCATCCGCTTTAGCCGCACCCACTCTCGCCTATATTCCCCTAACAGACCCGGTAATGAGTCGTTGCTTCGCAGTCATGACCGCCCATGATTTAGAAGCCTTAGATTGGCAAATTGTTTCGCAAATTGAAACCTTAGTGATTTTAATGGGAGGACGAAATTTAGCTGAAATTGTCCATCAACTATTACGCCATGAACGTCTTCCCCAAACCCCCATTGCGATTATTAAATCTGGGGGTTGTCCTCAACAAAAAGTTTGGATCGGTACATTAAATGATATTGTAGAAACAACAGCCCATGAGTCTTTATCTCCCTGTGTGATTGTAGTAGGTGAAGTCGTGCGCTTGCGAGATTTCCTTAACCCTACCCAACACTCTTGGCAATTCAATCAACCCCTAGAAAATTCTATTTTAAATCAGTCTATTATGAATCAACCTTTATTCGGAAAAACAATATTAGTCACTCGTTCTGCTGAACAATCCAGTCAATTTAGTGAACTCTTAAAAGAACAAGGCGCAACGGTGATAGAAATGCCAGCTTTAGTGATTACTCCTCCCTCCAGTTGGGATAGTTTAGATCAAGCCATTGAACAGTTAGAAAAAGGGTCTGAAAGTCACTTTGATTGGTTAATTTTAACCTCTTCTAATGGCGTTGAATACTTTTTTAATCGGTTAATAACCCTGGGAAAAGATATCCGTAGTTTAGGTCAAACTAAAATAGCTGTTGTTGGTAAAAAAACCGCCGCCAGTTTACAAGAACGTTGTTTAAAACCAGATTTTATTCCCCCAGATTTTGTTGCAGATTCCCTGGTTGAACATTTCCCCGAATCTTTAGACGGTAAAACAATTTTATTCCCCAGAGTAGAAACGGGAGGACGAGAGGTTTTAGTTCAGGAATTAACCGCAAAAGGCGCAACAGTTGTGGAAGTCGCTGCTTATGAATCGGGGTGTCCTGATAGTATTTCTCCTGACGTTTTAGAAGCGTTACAAAGTCAAAAAATTGATGTGATTACTTTTGCTAGTTCTAAAACTGTTAAAAATTATTATCAGTTAATTCAATCCCTCCCTGAACACACTTTACCGCCGAATTATTTAGACTCAATTTGTATTGCTTCTATTGGCCCCCAAACCTCTAAAAGTTGTATCAATTTATTAGGACGGGTAGACATTGAACCTCAAGAATATACCTTAGAAGGATTAACCCAAGTCATTATTAATTATTCAGTCTGTACAGCAGATGTTTCTGCCTGCTAGTTCCTTGTAAAATCACGCTTTACAGAACATAGAGACCTTGCATACATACAAGGTCTCTATGCAATCTCAAGGACTAGAATAATCCTCTATCGGCGACTGCGGTTATAAGCCCAGATTCCCACACCAACAACAACAGGTAAAGCTAACCAAACTAAAGGCCCGGTGGCTAAGGCGGTGGTAGTCAGCGAGGTCGTCAAACTTCCGATGGTTGTTGTAGTCGTCATCGCCGAGACTCCAATTCCGCTAGAAGCCGCTAAACTTCCGGCTGCACTTGTTGTCAAACCCACTTGGGTACTAGCTAAGGCAGAACTGCCTAACAAAGCAGCCGAAACGATACTCGATGAATCTTTCATAACTATTCTCCAAATGCAATAGTTTGAGCGTATTTTTGGGAGATTTGGGAGGTCAAGATGCCTCCCAGATGAATTGCAAAAGCCTGATATAATCAGCGATCAGACTTATTAGGTGAAATCTATTTGGGATATCCCAAAAGGTAATTTAAAAGAATAGGACTTAGCTCAAGAAACCGGGTTTCTAAAAGCAATCTTTGGTTTCTCAAGTCAATACCTAAAAAGAAACCCGGTTTCTATCCTCGTCGTGGGTAAGTCTCTAAATCTTGGCTGCAAAATCCCTAACCTAAAGCCCATTCACGATGATCGTTTTGAATCATTAAATGAGCTTCTACAGGCAATTGTCCACCTGCTTCATATTGAGGAATGGGGGTAAAGGTGTCTTGCTTCCATGCTTCGACAATTGGGGTAATCAGTTGCCATGTTGCTACTCCGAAATCAGGAGAAGAAGCTAAGGAAAGATCTCCTCGCATCGCATCTAACAACAAGCGAGTATGACCATCGATACTAGGCTCTAAATCAATGTCTTTTGAGAGAGATTCAAGCTCAAATCCCGCATCAGGAGTCTTGAGAATAAAGGGGATTTCCACCTTGTTCTTGACAACATCAAAGACAATCTTGGTTGACCCCAATGGACTCAAAGGGTAGTATTCAATCACTACCTTGGTTTGTTTTTGTTGACTCGCCCGTTTACCTGATAGCAAGTAGATAGGAACCCCAAACAATTTTTCAGCATTTGATAACACCTTGACAGCGAAAAACGTCTCTGTCCGGTATTGATATCCTGCTTCTTCCAAGAAACCAGGAACACCTTGAACTCCGATAAATCCTCGGCTATATTGCGCCCGAATTGCTGAAACAATTTCGCATTGCAATAGGGCTTCAACTTGACGTTCTGTAATCGTTTCTTTGGTCAAGTTATTAGGAGAAGGAGCATCAAGTAAAACAAGACTTAGCCACTGCGCGATGTGCGGCATCATATCCTGAAACGAGCCAGTGTTCAGGAAGTATTCGCGCCCCTCAAAACCTACTGTTTCCGCATAGATGATTTGGATACTGGAAACCCAGTCTCGGTTAAGAGTAGCCCGTAAAAATGGGTTGAGGTGCAAGGTGAATAATTGTCGAGTTATCCCCTTAGCAAGAGCATGGTCGCCAGGATAAATCTGTTTGGATTTCAATTTCATAGAACCTCCAGAAAAGGGCAGGTATTTCCCACCCTAATAACTGTTAAAAAAAGCTAGGCAACAGCAGCAAAAACAAGTTCACTTTCAAGGAGTGTTTTGAGTTCAACAGACCCTTGATAATTTGCACCAAAAGGCTTATCCAGAAAGACAACATTTTTTTCAAAATCGTCAAGCATCCCATTTTCAGCTAAATTGAGAATAACTGTTTTTAGTAGCTGGGGAGGGAGTGACAAAATAAACAGGCGTCGTCCTTCGGTTTGCCGTTCCCCATCGAGTTTTTGCAGAAACTCTTTGAGGTCTGGATAACTGTTAGAATCGGTAACGTTTCCTGGTCGGAAGAAAATAGATTCTTCTAAACCTAAAGTGACCCATTCTTCATCAGATTTAATCCCAGTTCCTTTGCGGATATGGGCTTTAACGTCGGTTTCTGTCCACTTCTTCCCCTTCCATTCATCGGGTGCTACACCGACAATGGCGGTTTGGGGGTGAACCAGCTTTTGTTGCCAAGCTTTGGCTAAACCAGGTGCGTACATGGTTTCTGCGGCATCCCCTGTGATACCCATGAGTACCAGTAGCCAAGGTTCTTTGACTCTGATAGAATCATCAGTAGTCATAGCTTTGACCTCCAACATATTTATTGAGTTGTTTAGGTTCGGGTAAGGGAATATTTTTCCTTTACACCATCAAGCTTAAATTTGGAGTATTGGAGGAAAATGACGACTCTAAATAATTTTCAAATGGTTGTTATCACTGTTTTTTATTAAAACTCATTCAGGAATCTGGAACATCCCAAATATCGCAAATATCCCAAATATCCTAAAAGCAAAAATTAGTCTTAATCTTAAGGAAGGAAACTATGCCAAAAGCAGTATCCAGACGATTTACAGATACGGATAGAGATAAAGTTGAAAAATTTATGATAGCTTTATTAGAGTATAAAAAAAATGAAACTAAAATCGAAGCTGAATGGACAATAGGGAATCCAGAACCTCATCACTTAGTTGTTAAAAAAACTACTAAAGAAGACCTCGTTAGGGTAATTTATAATCCCAACTGTGCTGGTAAGGAGTTAGAGACATATAAAGGCTTTATTCAGACAGCTATGGCTTATTTAGAAGAAGACCTAAAAATCTTAGTTCGCCAAAGTACCAAAATAGGCGCAGATGCTAAAAATCTAAAGTTTTACTTGCGATTACCTTCCAAAAATAAAGAGGAAATATTCCGTATTTTTGAAGAAAAATGGACAGCAAGACGGCAAGAAATTGAAGCTATGACTAGCAAACCTTGTGAAAATAAGAGTAAAATTGAAGTTGAACAGGTGTCTGTAGGAGTTGAAGGAGAAACGATAAAATGGGCACTCAAGTTTAAAGGCGATATTGACGCTATGAGAAGATCGCAAAAACAAATGAATCAGTATGTTAAAGCTCTCACAGAAGATCCAACGAATAAAATTGTTTTTATTGGGCAAGGATGCGTAATTGTAGAGTTTGAAAGTTCTTTAGAAGGATTTAAACGTCTTGAATCTAAAATCAAGTCAGGTGAAATCACAGAAATCTTAGGATTTCCGATTTTAGACATTCAACAAATCGATGAATTAGAGTCTTCAGAAGCCAGGGATATTGGGTTTAAATTAACCCAATGGTTTGATAATATCAAAGTTGATGACTGGCTTTACGATATAAGAGTACAAGCTGCTAAATTAGCTCTAAAATCATATCAAAATTTAACTGAGAATATCAGAGCCACAGCACCAATAACTCTAAGGGCGACTCCTATGATAATTGATCGGATTGCCATGAATTCAGCCTTTTTTGAAAGAAACAATCCTTCTCAGGATAACCCATTACAAGATTATGCTAGTAATACTTCTCAAAATGGTGAATTAAGTTTAACAGTTGATGAATTGAATAGTGATAATAAATACTCAATTCTTATGAGTGCTTATGAATTAGGGAAATTTTTAGAAAATTTTAGTAATATCCCTCAAGATTTTATTAATTTGTTAGCGACTCGCATTACTACCATAGAAGATAGTGAAACGCGCTGGCAATTAGCTTTAACATTAGGTAAACTCGATCCAGAGCATCCATTAGGGGCTGTAGGGCAAACAAAAACTATAGAGTTTCCTACTGATGATTGGTTTGATTTATTCTTAGCATTGCGGGTAGGTGAAGATGATTTAATTGATGTTTTAATCGAAGTTACTTCAGCTACAGACGAATATTTACCTGTTGGTTTACAAGTCTCTTTATTAGATGAAACTGAGGAAATATTTTCAAAAGCAATAGCTAATGAAGAGGAAAGATATCTCAGTTTAGAATTTACAGGGGCGATCGGTCAATTCTTTAGCGTTAAAATTTCTTTATGGGGTAACGATTTAATTGAGAATTTTGTAATTTAGAATAGAGAATATGGTTTGTAGTGAGACACACCAGAAACCCCTTTTCTTTAAGAAACCGGGTTTCTGAGATCATCAAGCAGACAATAATTTCTCAACTCTTTCTTTAAGAAGGGGCAAATCTTTTTCAATAACTCCCCAAATTCGATTAATATTTATTTTTAAATAATCGTGAATTAAAATATCCCGAAAACCAGCAATTTGTCGCCAAGCAATATCTGGATGTTCAGCCTTGAGAGTCTCAGATAAACGTTTTGTCGCTTCACCAATTACCTCAAAGTTACGAATGACAGCATCTTGAATCATTGGCGTTTCTAAGAAAGTGTCTTTTCCGGCTGATGTATAAGACTCTATCCTCTCAATACAATCTTTGATATTAGTTAAGTAAAGTTGATCATCTTTCATAAGGGAATAGCCTCTTGTAAAACTTGTTCTTTGATTAAAGGATGAAGACTATCTGTTTCTGTTAGATCAATCTTACATTCTAATAAATCTTCTAAGGATTGAATTAAAGCAATTTGGTCTAATAAAGTAAAATCAGAAGGTAATTCTACTAAAAAATCAATGTCACTTTCTGCGGTTTCTTTTCCTCTGGCAACTGAGCCAAAAATCCGCACATTTGATGCACCGTATTGGCTGGCAATGTCTAAAATTTGTTGTCTTTTTTGTTGAAGTATTGTTTTTTTGTTCATAAGCACTGATTAAAACATTCGTATCGATGACAAATCTATTCGTCATTGTCATCTGCTAAAATATCTTGTAAAATTTCTGGTGTTAAGCCTCGCTGTTCTGCTTTGTCTGAAATTTCTGCCATCACCTCAGTCAAAGTCTTGCTGTATAACTTTTCTCTCAAAAACAATTGAATAATATGACTTAGCTGTTTCTGAATTTCAGGGTTAGCCTGTTCAAATACCGCTTTAATTTCTTCATCAACTTGCAGTATAATACTAGCCATAGTTTTCTTTCTAATTGGCAATTTTAATTGATTGTCTCGTAAAATTGTAGCATAACATCACCCCTTCAAACAACTGAAACTCACCCACAACTTGTTGATCAGCACTGATAGGAGGGGCTAAAGCCCAACAACGAACATTTTCCTATTTTCCAATGACACAAAATGCAGCCCAATAATAGGGAGATGAGAAAGGTTTGTCATTATTGGATGGGGGGTTGTTGTTTAACATCTGCCGTAGCTGGTTTAACTTATTTTGTAACATCCATCGATTCAAATCTGAACCCGTAACATTCCGTAACCAGTTTTGAGCCTCACGCAACGCTTGAATCACATTTTTTTCACCCTCCGGTTGCGCCAGTAAATTTTGATATAACTTAATCCCTAAAAACACACTGGGTTTTTCCTCCACAGTCCAAAGACTACTGACAATTCCTGATACTCCCGCCCACAAAAACGCACTGGGTAAACCAATATATTCATCGGTAATACTTGTCCAGTCTGTCATTCCCGTTTCACAACCTATCAGGGTGACTAAGCGACATTGCTCTAAGTTTAAACCAAATACTTCTGTTAATTGTAACGGTTCATTATCATGCAAGATCAATCCTGAATCGAGGGGAGACTCAAACTCAAAACTACCATGACCCGAATACAGAAATGTATGAGCATTTTTGAGGTAATCTTTTAATTCATGGGTTAATGAGTTTTTAGTCGCTTTCTGACCACATAAAACTTTAGGTTCAGATTGCTGGTGTTTTTGTTTCCAAAAGGTTTCTACGGTTTTAACACATAATTCAGTAAAAGCTCTATCTTGGGTGGGATTACCCATTGCGAATAATTGATTAAAGTTAGGGCGAATCCGCTTTTCTAGCATTAATAACGTTTGACAGCTTGGGGCGTAGCGGACTCCTTTAGTAAAGCATTCAAAGAGATAATTCTCCTGATTAGGGGCAGAGTTGGGATTAAATTTATGCCAAGTTTCAGGTTTAATTGGTAGTGCGTGAATGGGGAGTAAGTGTAAATAACGATGGGGAATCAGAATAACTTGTTGACAGTTGGGCGGGAGGTAATTCAGTAATTCATCAATATGCAATATTTCAGCCAAACGATTAAGCCGATCTGATAATTTATTACTCCATTCGCTAAAATCGGAAATGTAATTGACAAAATATTCTTGATACCATGTCTGTAAATTCTCAAAATCTTGCGGACTGGATTCCCATACATAAGGTTGAGAGCTTTGGCGAGTATAAATAAAAGCACAGAACTTTTGATCGGCTTCTAAAAGATACCATTGAATAATTACCGTATGATCGTCGGATAATTTTTCACCGATTTTAGAAAAGGGAGTATATTGTACCCTTTGTGTAGCAGCTAACCTAGGATAATCATTGAGTTTTTGGTCTAACTGCTTTTTCAACTCCGTTAAATCCGCTTTTTTTGGTTCTAACTCTGGATGTTGTGATAGAATTTCTCCTGATAAAATGATTGACTTTTCTTTATCTTCTATCCATTTTTGTTCGTTAGTTAGTTGGTTTCTTAAATCCTGAAATTCTTTCCAAATCTCATCAGAAACATCATTAGGTTTAGTTTGCCCAAAAAGTTCTACTAAACGACGAGATTTACTCCGTTCGGCATATTCCCATGCTGTAGCATAATATTTAGAATTTTGCTTGCCTAACTTCAGACAAACTGCAACCATGTATTGATATATATTAAACCATTCTTCTCCTAATTTTCGTTTAGCATCATCATCGGCTAATAATTGGTCAATTAAATCATCTTCTAGGGTATTAATTGCTTCTTGATAACAATTAAAAGCATCAGTAAATTGCTTATATTCTTCATGAGTTTTTCCTAAGTTAGTTAGAGTTTTAATATAGTCAGTTGGGAAAGCTTTACGAGTATGAAGTTGAAGAGTATCTTCAAAACATTTGATTGCTTCTTGATATTGACCATTATGCTTATAAGCATTTCCCAAACTATTTTTGATATTTCCCCAATCAAAAGGATGAGTTTTACGAGAAATTAGAGCGAGTGCGTTTTGATAAAATTCAATTGCTTTAGTTAAATTTTCTTTGGTATTTTCTCCAAATACACCCATATCTTTATAGCAAGTTGCTAAGACCTGATAAGCTTTACTCAATGTATTATGTTGGCGATTTTCGATCAAAATATTGACCGCACTATTGGCAATAGTAAGGGCTTTTTTCAAGTTTTCTCCTGGTTCAATATATTTAGCAAGATTTGTATAAGTTTCAGCTAAATAACGTTGAGTTTCTGCGTAATCAACAGGATGTTTCTCTTCAAAAGCTTTTAAGGCTTCTTCCAAATATTTTACTGATAATTTAAGATTGGCAATTCTATCGCCTCGTCCAGCAAGACTTTTTTGAAAATAAACTACTCCTAAAACTTGTTTTGTTTGTGCCCAGTCATAGGGATAAGCTTGTTGAGTCCATACATCTAACACTTGATTTAAGTAATTAATTGCTTTATCTATATTTTCTGCATGGTTATCTTTACGGTTATCGCTATATGCAATTCCTAAACGAAATTTAACCAAAGCCCAACGCTGAGGATATTTGCTTTTGTTGGAATCATTATAAACCTTTTCTGCATTCTCAGCATATTTAATCGCGTCTTCAATATCTTCTGCACTGCCGATATGTCCTAACAGTCCTTTTTCATAAGAAGCTATAGATAAACTGATTTGAACATCTGCCCATATTGTAGAGTGAGTGTATTGTTTACTGATATTTTCAGCTTTCTCATAACACTCAATTGCTGCGTTCAAATTTATTAACTGATTGCCTTCACGAACGCGATCTCGATAAGCATTGCCTAAATTATTTTGTACCCTTGCCCAATCCAAGCTGTCTTCTGGCAAATATTTTAAAGCTGATTCATAAGCGCTAATCGCTTTTTCAATATTATTAGGATCTGCTTTGATTTTATTTTTGTTAAAATAAGCCAATCCCAACCCATCTTGTATATCGGCTAAACTTTCTCGACCTAAATAATTTTGAGTCCGATCAAGAGTTAACGCTTCTTCAAAACATTTAATAGTTTCTTCTAGGTTAACATATAAATCACCCCATTTATTTTTATGTTTTTCATAGAAGGCAAACCCCAAGCTAATTTGAATATCAACTATGTTTTTGGGCTGATCTTTAAAAAAAGGTAAAACTAATCCCCAACCTGCAATCGCAATATCCAGATTCGTTGCTCGGTTGCCTCCAGGAAAAATATTCATCAGATTACTAAAAATATAGATAGCCATCATAAATAATGATTCCTTTCTTTCACTTTTTTCTTTCTTTAAAGCTGAAATAAAACTAACTAATTCGTCGATGAAATTTTGATTGAGTTTATCTAAATTTTTCTCTAAAAAAGGAAATAATTTTTGCGGGTCTCCCTCACTAGCTAAGGTTAGCTTTAACACTTGAACAATAAAAGAACTTTCTTGTTGAGTTTCTCGATTAGAGTTTGTTTTTAATTGATTGAGTCTTTCTTGACCCCCTTTTACCTGTTGATAATAATAAGGATTAGTAGCAGGGGTATAAACCGATAAAGCATTTTCATAATATTGCTGGGCTTTTTTATGATTTTCCTCTGGATTGCCCCGCAAACGAACCGAATAAGCATTACCTAAGCTCAATTGCGTCATAGCCCATGAATCAGGATATACATCTTTTTTCTTAATTTGTAATGATTGTTCATAATAATGAATAGCTGTTTCTAAACATTGCTCTGGATCTTGATGAGATTTATCAGAATCTAAAGAAGCTAATTTTAAATAGCTTTGCCCTAAATTGTGTTGATTTACTCCCCATTGTTTAGGGTAGTTTTCAGGGTTAAAAATTTGCAAAGCTTTTTGATGATAACTGATAGATTGTTGTAAATTTTCTACATCTTCACCTAGCAGACGATTACGATAAGCATTCCCTAAATTTTCTTGAATCGATGCCCATTTTTCTGGATTGACTTCACGAGTAAATATTTGAGAAGATTTTTGATAACAATCAATAGCATCTTCCCATTTCTGTACGGGATCAGCTTGGGGATCTTCCTCATAAGCTATCCCCAGATTTATTGTAATTTCTGCCCAAGCCAAAGGATTTATTTCTGGGGTATAAAAGATTAAAGCGCATTCATAACCTGTTTTTGCTATAGCAATATTGGCAGTTTTATCTCCTAATGGAAACTCTAAAATTAAGTTGCTGAACCAGTATAGAAGAGTAGCAATACTTTCAGAATTTTCAGAGGAAGAGTGCCTAATTTGGAATTCTCCCCAATAACGTAATCTTTCGGCAAAATCAACGGTTAATTTATCTAAATTATCTTGTAATATAGGATAAATTATTTGAGTATTGCGCCGATCTTGCCAAATAATCCTTAAAATATAATCCAAAAATTGTTCTTCTGGTTCTCTTAAATTATTCATATAACTCCACTTAATAATATTAAATTGTACTCGTCATTTTCTGTTATTTTATTAATGATCTTAATTGTAAAATTGATTGACTCCTTTAGACAATTTCTTTATGTTTTTTTAATATTGACTTCATCTCATTATTAAGTTATTTTTCAAGTTCAAAACAACATTGATATCTCATATAAAAATTAGACGGATCATAAAAACGAGAAAATATTGGCTGAACATCCCACTGCATCTTGTCTCTAGGGATAAGAAACTTTGAGAGTGAAATAGCGCTAACCCTACAAGTCTCTACAGGGGGAGGAAGTCAGAAGTGTTGTATTGTTTTCACAGAATTGAGATTAGCTTAAAATAGAAATTAGAAAAATGATGAACAAATCCAGTGAATTTTCGTCTATAGGATTTACCCAGAAACCGGGTTTCTGAATAAAAATCTGGATTTCATCGGCAAAATCTGGGTCAGAAACCCGGTTTCTTTGATATAAATGCGTAAGTCCTGGTCTATGGATCATATTGTCCTCTTGCTAATTTTTATCCAAATTTTTAACGGGGAGTGGGTAACGGATGATAGCAAATCAAGGGAATTTATACAGAGGGGTTGAATTATGGGTTTAGGGTTATTTTCGTCTGATTCCTTTCTTTATCTGCTGACGGGAACGGTGGCTGCAATAGTTGTCAGTCAATCAACGATTGTGATGGCAAAAACAGCACAACAGGTTGCAGAAATTGCCGAACCGATTACCGTGCAGATTAATAGTCAATTAGGGGATGGTTCTGGGGTGATTATTGCTAAAAATGGTAAGATTTACACGGTGTTGACTGTTAATCATGTTGTTGAAGATCCAAATGTTCAATATAGTGTGCGAACTTCTGATGGAAAAAATCATCCGAGTCAGAAGATTATTCGTTTACAAAATGATGATCAAGAACCCGATTTAGCGATTATTCAATTTGAGAGTTCTCAACAGTATCCGGTGGCAACATTAGGGAATTCTGAACAAGCCGTAATTGGCGCTCAAATTTATGTTTATGGATATCCAGCAACGGGGGGATTAACGGGTGTTGAACGAGAACCGGAATTATCCCCTGGATTAGTGACAAGTCGCCCGAAAAATCGTCCAGAAGGCTATAATTTACGCTATCAAGCGGTGACTTGGAGTGGCATGAGTGGGGGGCCGGTTTTTGATTCAGAAGCCCGTGTGGTGGGGTTACATGGACAGGGAGAATTTGGTTTTGCTCAAACCAGTTCTGGGGATGTGGCTCCGATTAAAACAGGATTTAATGCGGCGATTCCGATTAATTTATTTATGGCAAAATTATTAGAAACAGGGTTAAAATCATCAGATTTAGTCATTGATGAAAAACTGCCAGAAGTTAATCCGCTTTCCTGGGATCATCCCCAAAGTTATCAAGCGTTTTATTTTCAAGGATTAACCTTATTAGATCAAGGGGAAACTTGGGATGCAATTGATTCTTTTAATCAAGCGATTGAATTAAACCCGAATACTCCAGAAGCTTATTTTAATCGAGGCATTGCCCGCACTCTTTTAGCGACTCGAATTATTGAACCGACTCGCGCTCCTAATCCGATAGAAGATTACACCGAAGCGATTCGTTTAAATCCGGGTTTTGCTGATGCTTATTATAATCGAGCTTTAGCTTATTTGCAATTAAATAATAAAGAAAAAGCGATCGCTGATTTCCAAAAAGCTGCTGAACTTTATGATAAATTAGGTCGAAAAGCTTCTTATGAAGATGCGTTACAGCGTCTTAAAGAGTTACGATAGATTCAAGGGTGGTGCGTGCGCGGAGCTTACGCACCCTACGAGGTTTGAATGTTAATGCCTCGGTTGTTCATGGCGGCTTCAAATAAGGGAGTTGAAAGCACTTGTTCAACGGGCCAAACACCGGGTTTTTGCAGTTCTCCGTTTAAGCACAATTCCGCAATTGTTCCGGTTCCTATTCCGGCAATTGTAGCAGTATTTTCATGAACAATTGTAGAACAAAAATCAACGGTTTTCCCCTGTTTAATTCCGGTGACACAAGAGCGAACAGCGACCCCAATTCCACTCCAAATATCCGTAACATTGGTCATGCGATAACTGACTTGGGAGAGAAATTCAATCACAGCCGGATTTTGTAACCAACTGGCGGGCCACCAATGGGCAACACTCCAGGTTAAATAATTATAAAAATCGGGAACTGTACCGAATTTTGTGATAACTGTTTTAGCTGGAAAAGAGTCTACTAAAGTGAAACATTCGGGCATATCAAACCAATAGACTCCTGTTTTTCCGTAGGGGGTAGGAAATTCAATGATTTCTCGTTCACTATAGGGTTTAATCGTTTGCCATTGTCCGTTTATCCACACCTCAAACGGACGTTGTAACCCGATAAATGTGGTTCGCATGACGGTGATTCCCGCACCACCAGACCCCCCAACGACATAACTCAAATGGATTTTTTCAACTTGATCAAATTGTTCCACGCCTTGACGCACCATGCTATTAGAAATACCGGGAAAAATACCTGTATTAATAATCGCGGTAATTCCAGCTTTTTTAGCCGCTTCTGAATGCTCTAAAATCCGACTTGTAAAGCCGCGATTATCGCTCACATCAATATAATTAACATTCTGTTGAATACAAGCTTGCAAAACCTTTGTATCTCGATAATGAAATGGCCCCGCACAGTGGATGACTAAATCGGAATTTGCGATCGCAGTTTCTAATTTCTGTTGATCGGCTAAATCTAATTCTAACACCTGAAACCGAGGATTAATCGCTCTATTTCCCGTCAGTTTCCGTCCAGTAATGGTAATTTCAGCAGCAGTATGTTGAGCTAAATCCTCAGCAACACTGTTGCCAATCCGTCCTCGACCTCCTAGAATTAAAACTCGCTTGTTCATCAGGATTAATGTCCTTTATTCTAAATATTGAAAAACTGCATTAGCTGTTAATAAATTGGTAGCAAACAAAACTTGCTGCAAGTCACACAACCTCGATAAAGCTTCAATAGCTGGGGGATTAGATTCGCTTGTTGTCGGATCTCGTAGATACACAATCGCTTTAACCTGATCTAATAAAATTCGGGAACCAATGGCTGTTTCTCCTAGAATTAAATAATGAGATTCAATGACTTCGCTAACGGTTAAATTTGTTGTATCCTCTAAAAATTTCTTGAATTTATCAGAGGTAATAATCGAGAATTTTTCAATAATATGAAGATGATCCTTGACTAAATTAATCAAATCGGAAAATAAATGATTATCCGCCAATAATACTATGATTTCCGTTGTATTTTCGGGGGGATTTTTTCGTAATTTATTCACCAGATTCCGAGTGACCAAACTGATTAATTTAACGGCGACATAGGGTTGTTTTAATTTTAACTTTTCAATATCATCAAAAGTCATAATCGCGATCGCTCCATCACTGGCCGCAATAAAATCTGATCGACGGCCTTGGATAAATGCCATTTCCCCTAAAATATCTCCTGGGGTGCGGCTGGTATTTTCCATCTGATCTCCCATAACGCTGACTTCCCCAGATAGAATAATTCCAAAGGAGGAATCCTGACCTGTTTGGGGCAGAATTACTTGTAAATCAAAGAACTTGTGAATCGAAAAATACTCACTAATCAGTTCGACTTCTTCTGTATAAAATTCTCTAAAAATATCTAACTTTAATAATAATTCCGTTTTCTGATCCATTACAGATGCTCCGCCTTTTTACCTAAAATAAAATATTGATCACTTGATCCTAGGGTTTGTCCCGTTCAACACTTGATCAAAACTCAACTTTTTGTGAATCAATCAGAGTCTTCCCAATTTACAATCAAAAAGAAACAAGTTCTTTATTCTAATCTATAGTTGTCACCCCAACCGATGAGTTTTTCCCAATTTCAATCGTTTCAACCCATTGCTGCTATTGCCACCACCCCCCAGGCTGTACAACAACTTCAACCCCTTTGTCAAGGTTTAAATGCCATTTTGTGGATACCCAACACACTCCACCCCTTACCTGGAACACAAGTCTATTCCGGCTCTCTATCGGAACACCTAGCAACGCTTTGGTCAAGTCACCGAGGGTTTATTTTTGGTTTAGCTGCTGGTGCTGTGGTGCGATTAATCACTCCTTTATTACAGCATAAATCCAGTGATCCTGCGGTTGTAGTGCTGGATCAAACTGGGAAATTTGTCATCAGTCTCTGTAGTGGACATCAAGGCGGCGCTGATCAACTGACTCGTTTAGTAGCTCGACAATTGAACGCCACACCTATTATTACAGGGGCGACTAACGCTTTAGGATTACCGGCACTGGATCTGTTAGGGCTTCCCTTTGGTTGGCGACGGGGGCCAGGAGATTGGACGGAGGTGAGTGCAGCCATCGCCAGAGGAGAACAAGTTAACGTGCTTCAGGAGGCGGGTTCAACGCTATGGCAAACAACGTTACCCCCTGATCATCCGTTTGATTTTACCCCGAATTCAGAGGCGAAATTTCACATCTGTATTAGTTCTCAACGTCGAGTATCCAATACAACTCAAGTTCAGTGGTTTCCCAGAGTCTTATGGGTGGGTGTAGGCTGTGAACGCAATACCCCTAGAGCCTTGATTGAAAAAGCTATTGAGCAGGCTTTACAACAGTATAATTTAGCGGAAGAAGCGATCGCAGGAATCGCCACTCTGGATATTAAAGGAGATGAACTGGGGTTAGTGGAATTGTGCCAAGCCAAGCATTGGCCGTTACGCACCTTTCCCCCGGAAGTTTTACGCCAGATGGATGTTCCTAACCCCTCTGAAATTGTTGAAGCCGAAGTGGGAACTCCCAGTGTGGCCGAAGCCGCCGCGTTACAAGCCGCTGGGGTAAAAACCTTATTTGTTTCTAAGCAAATTTACCGAGAGCCTTTACCAACCGCTTCAACCTCCAACCGTATTGGACAGGCGGTAACGGTGGCCATTGCCCAAGCTGAACAGGAATATACCGGACGCACAGGACATTTGTTTTTAGTGGGAACTGGCCCAGGGGAACTGGATCAAATCACCCCGGCGGCGCAAACGGCCATTGTCCAGGCGGATGTGGTGATTGGCTATTCCTTGTATTTGGACTTAATTCGGCCGTTATTGCGTCCCGGTCAGATGGTTGAATCCTATCCCATTACTCAAGAACGTCAACGGGGAGAACGAGCGATTGATTTGGCCCAATGGGGGTTAACGGTAGCGGTGGTATCGTCGGGGGACTGTGGTATTTATGGCATGGCGGGGTTAGTGTTTGAACAGTTACGCGCTAGGGGTTGGGATGGCAAAACTCCGGCTGTGCAGGTTTTTCCAGGGATTAGTGCGTTACAGGCGGCAGCAAGTCGGGTAGGAGCACCCTTAATGCACGATTTCTGCGCGATTAGTTTGAGTGATTTATTAACACCTTGGGAGGTGATTCAAAACCGATTAAAAGCGGCAGCCGAGGCGGATTTTGTTTGTATTTTATATAATCCGCGATCGCGCACTCGTACAGAGCAATTACACACTGCTAAACGTATTTTTTTAGACGCTCGTTCTGGCAATACTCCCGTAGCAATGGTTCGTTCTGCCTATCGTTGTGATCAGGAAATTACTATAACTACTTTAGAACAGTTTAATCCTGATGCGGTGGATATGTTAACAACCGTAATTATCGGTAATCAAAGTACAGATATTTATGAAAATTGGATGATTACACCGAGGGGATATTTAGGACAATAAGAAATAAAAAGTTTAAATCTTATATACAAATTATCCCACATCGTAGGGGCGAGGTTTTCTCGCCCTTAGAGGGTGGTGTGCGTCCATTTAAAGATTTCATATTAAAATGATTTAAGGTAAATTAAATTCTGCAATAACCGGAAAATGATCCGACGGCCAAATTCCTTCGATTTGATTTTGATCGATAATAATGGATTTTAATTGTATTCGATCATCATAATAAATTGTATCGACGGCCGCGATCGCTTTTCCTTTAAAATCATGAAAGGTTTGTTGAGCAGCTAAGGGTATATCTGATAAACTATCTAACAATTTAATATTATTAGCAAAAGGTTTTAATAAAGCTTGGCGTTCTGGGCTATCAGGTTGAGCATTAAAATCTCCCGTGAGCATTAATAAAGACTGTTCAGGATTAACTTGACTCAAATAGTGTTGAATTAAGGGAATACTCAATTTTCGAGATAGTTCGCTGTAATAGTCTAAATGGGTATTAAAAATTGTGATTTGTTGTTGGGTTTCCCTGGAGATAAAAACTCCCCAACTTATCAGTTTAGGGGTTTTATTTCCCCATTCTGGACTGATACTTCCGACTAAATTCGGGGTTTTACTTAACCAAATATCATGGGAGTTGACACAATAAAACCGTTGGGACTGATAAAAAATTGCACAATATTCTCCGGTTCCATTACCGATTTGATCGGTTCCAATACTTTGATAATTGGGTAATAATCGATGTAAATCTAGGAGTTGATGCGCTTTTCCTTCCTGAGTTGCAATGATATCTGGGTTATGGTTTTGAATTAGTTTTGCGATCGCATGACGACGAAATTTCCAGTCATTATTACCCAGATCGGGTTTATCATAACGAATATTAAAAGTGAGAATTTTCATAAGCTTTGATTACAGCGATCGCCTCCAATTAAAAAAACGTTGTAAAATAGTTTTTTGCCAAGAATTATTCGCATATTGTTGTTTTTTCAATAATAAGGCTGCCTTACTATTAACTTCTGATAAGGTAGGATAAATATGAATTCCTGTCAAGGCAGAAACCTTAAGTCGATGGGACATGGCTAAAACAATTTCATGAATTAACTCTCCAGCAGATGAACCCACAAGATGAGCACCTAAAATTTCCCCATTCCCTTTAGTAATAATTTTAGCAAATCCCTGGGGTTTTGCTTCTGCGAGGGCACGATCAACACCCGAAAAGGGTTGTTTTAAAACATAAACATCCTCACCATACTGTTTTTTAGCTTGTTGTTCTGTTAACCCCACTCTTGCTAATTCAGGATCGGTAAAAGTAGCCCAAGGGATCACACGATAGTTAACTTTACTAATCGGAAAAAATAAAGCATTCGTGAGTACCACAACGGCTTCATAACTCGCAACATGAGTAAATTGATACCCACCAATCACATCTCCGCAAGCGTAAATACGCGGATTAGTAGTTTGGAGTTTATGATTAAATTTAATTCCTGATTGACTAATTGTAACACCCGCCGCTTCTAAATTCAAGGATTCAATATTGGGAACTCGCCCCACCGAAACTAAAATTTCATCAGCTAAAATGTTATGGTTTCCAGCAATAATTTTCTTTTTGCCATTTTCGATTTCAACTCGTTCTGCTTTGGTATTATTTAAAATCACAATATCTTCAGATAACAATTGATCTTGAACCACCTGTGCTGCTTCGGGATCTTCTTTCGGTAAAATTTGATTGCGACTGGAGAAAATTGTTACCTTTGACCCTAACCGTGAAAAAGCTTGTCCCAGTTCACAACCAATTGGCCCTCCTCCCATAACGGCTAAAGATTCAGGACAATTTTGCACAGAAAATACCTGTTCATTGGTGAGGAAACCAGCTTCAGTTAACCCCGGAATATTAGGAATAGCAGGACGGGAACCCGTTGCAATTACAAAAGCTCTAGCCGTTAGTTTCCGTCCGTTAATACTGAAGGTTTTTTTGTCTAAAAATTGACCGTCTCCAAAAATAACCTCTACTCCTAAAGATTCAAATCGTTCAGGAGAATCATGGGGTTGAATTGTTGCAATAACCTGTTGAACATGACTTGCAGCTTGAGCAAAATTAATGTTATAATTATCAGTATAAATTCCAAATTTTGCTGCATTTTTAACTTCATAAGCCACCCTGGAAGCATGAATTAAAGATTTACTGGGAACACAGCCAAACCATAAACAATCCCCCCCTAAGCGATCGCGTTCGACTAAGGCAACTTTGGCTTTCAATTGCGCCGCAGCGCTCGCTACCACTAACCCGCCAGAACCCCCACCAATGACCACTAAATCATATTCAACTGCCATATTTTTACCTTAAAATTGTAGATTTAGAAACCGGATTTTTTCAGCTATCTTTCTATTATGCAGGAAAACTTAAGATAGAAACCCGGTTTCTCGATACAACGTAGGGACTCAGAAACCGGGTTTCTTCTCCTATCTTTCTATTATCCAGAAAAGGTTAAAGCAGAAACCCGGTTTCTCGGTGTGTATAGGTTCTCAGAAACCGGGTTTCTTCTCCTATCTTTCTATTATGCAGCAAAGGTTAAAGCAGAAACCCGGTTTCTCACTATCTAAGAATTTGATACTGGATTAATTTCAGACTGGGATTGAGAAAAAAACAGCTTACTAATCCAATGGGTTAGAATATGAGATAATAATCCAAAGGGCCCCGCAAATAAACAAAACGCTAAGGAATGACTTGTCCAAATTCCCGTTTTTTGTCCATCCCAATAAATCCAACGTCCTACAAATAAATCCATGACTAAAAAGTGAATCCATCCCGTTGCTGCGGCGTTTTCATCAGCAAAAAAATGGGCAATATCTGATAATTTTGGATTAGATAATGCTGCGGCATTTTCCGGGTTAATACTGCTGATAAACAGATATAAATAAACACAGGCTAATAACACAAAGGGAAGATAGGACTCCATGACTTTTCGCGTCACTCCCCAGTTTGGTAAGATAATCATTAATGCCCAAAAGGGAAGCACAAATAGGTTTGCTACGTTGAAAATTTGATCAATGGGAATTGTCATGGTGATAATTTTTAGGATGAATGCTTAAAACTTCCTTATTCTAAAATATTTTTTAAATTTGATCCGCCTTTTAGAAAATTTATGTTATGCTAGGAGCAAGTTGATCTAGCTTGTTTATTTACTATGAATACTCACGATCTTTTAATGTTATTGATTCTCTTGTTCCCTGGTTTAGCCCTATCAATTATTATTATGGCAACCTTTGCAGCCGGAGGTTAAAACACGTAGGGTGCGTAAGCTCCGCGCACGCACCATCTAAATAAGCACCATCTAAATAATTATTATTATAATAAATGAGGCAGAGCCTCATCATAGCATTCCAATGCAGAGCATTGGAACAAGGGTTTAAGGAGTTTTTAGGGCTTGAATTTGTTCACGAAATTGATCAATTTTATCGAATAAATCCGATTGATTTATCGTGATTTCTTCCCCTGTTTTTAACCATTTTAACTTAATTGTTTGCTGTTCCGCCTCTGCATCTCCTAATACTAAACAAGCCACAGCACCACTGCGATCTGCCCGTTTAAATTGTTTACCAAAGGCACTTCCACTTAAATCTAACTCCACACTGAAGCCTTGTTGACGCAATTTTTGAGCTAAAATTAACCCTTGAGATTCGGCTAAATTGCCCCTAGAAACAACATAAAAATCCAAGCTAGAACTAGAAAGAGTATTTAACTGTTGTAATAGAATCACTAACCGTTCTAACCCAATTGCCCAACCCACAGCATGGGTTTCTGGGCCCCCTAATTCTTGAACTAAACCATCATAACGACCGCCGCCACAAACCGTCGCTTGGGCTCCTAAATCATCAGAAATAATCTCAAAAGCCGTATGGGTATAATAATCTAATCCTCGCACTAATCGAGGGTTCAAACTGTAGGGAATTTCTAACGCCGTTAATAACTGTTGAACTTGTTCAAAATGAGCGCGAGAATCTTCTCCTAAATACTCTAAAATACTCGGAGCATCTTGAACAATTTCCTGCGTCCGTTGATCTTTACTATCTAAAATTCTTAACGGATTTCGAGATAAACGATCTTGAGAATCTGGATCTAATTCGTCTTTATATTGGGTTAAATAATTGACTAATGCTTGACGATACGCTTGACGATCGGTTGAATTTCCCACAGAATTTAAGTTGAGGTTTAAATTTTTTAATCCTAACTTTTGTAATATATTAGTTGCGATCGCAATCACTTCAACATCAGCCCTTGCATCCCGACTTCCTAACACCTCAACCCCAATTTGATGAAACTGTCGTTGACGTCCGGCTTGGGGTCGTTCATAACGAAACATCGGCCCGGTATACCATAACCGTTGCACTCCTCCCGTGGCGTGAAGCTTATTTTCAATAAAACTCCGAACGACTCCGGCCGTTCCCTCTGGCCGCAGGGTAATTGAACGTTCACCCCGGTCAACAAACGTATACATTTCTTTGCCGACAACATCCGTCGCTTCCCCAATTCCCCGTTCAAATAAAGCCGTTTGTTCAAAAATTGGGGTGCGAATTTCTTGATAATTTGCCTGCAATAAAATATCCCTGGCAACAGACTCCACCCATTGCCAGTATCCAATTTCATCAGGCAGGATATCCCGTGTTCCTCGTAATGCTTTGATCAGTTCCATTTGTTTCTTAATTAATCGTTAGTCCTGTGGCGGATCGATTGTTTCCCAGGCGCCATAACGATCGTTATAATACGCCAAAATTTGATCAATCTGTTGACGAATTGCTGGATCAGAGTCATCATATTCGATCCATAAACTGCCAACTTGACTTTGAGTGTAATCAAATTCTGGCGGGATTTCATCAGGACTAATGCGGGTTGGAATTAACCCCGTGTTCACTCCTTCGACCTGACGCAAATGTGCAGCTACTTCCCGATACACCGTTAAAGGAAGTTTCCGACAGCAAACCTGATAGCGAAGTCGTTGTTTCTGTTCTACACTTTTCATCCAAAATTAACCTGTTTTTCCCCTATTCTACCGAGGAAGATATGGCGACCTCTGTTTCATCTTTAGTGGTCATTAGCGGTAGAGCACAACAGTTAATGTCATCCAGACAAACCTTCCCCCATTGCAACGCCCAACGAACTAAAGCTACTCGGTTATCCGTTGCCGTTTTTGTGAGAATGTTACTGATATGATTATCAACTGTGCGTTTACTAATTTCTAGTTTCTCCGCAATTTCTTGATTTGTTAATCCACTCGCAACT
Source organism: Planktothrix sp. FACHB-1365 (assembly GCF_014697575.1). GTDB lineage: Bacteria > Cyanobacteriota > Cyanobacteriia > Cyanobacteriales > Microcoleaceae > Planktothrix. The sequence goes on from NZ_JACJSC010000017.1 coordinate 114,281, forward strand.
AACTCCACAACTTGCAGTTCTCGTTCTGAGAGTGAAACAGGAGTTCGAGAATCGCTTTGCGTCATATTAGCTTCCAATCTCTGCATAATTACCTATTTATTATTCTAAAGGGAACTTGTCAAAAAATATCCTTTATTCGATCGGGCTTAGGAATTTTTAATCAACTCTGCCTATACAAGACATAACTGGTGTATATCAAATCTAGCAGAAATGCTTATCACTATTTTCTTAATTCTTCCTTAATTTCTGGTTTTGGTGGGCGGTGGGCGGTTGACGGTTGGCTGTTGATGGGCGAGGAGACCTCGCCCCTACCTCCCGCCCCCCCCAGGGCTGTTTCATTCTCAAGACAGATTCCTGTGTGGGACACATCCCCCAACCCCTCTCCTGCAAGGAGAGGGGAGAAGAATTCTTAATATTAAATACCGATCTAGTTTAAAAGTATTAATTACTCCCCCTTCCCTAATAGGGAAGGGGGTTGGGGGGTTAGGTCACAGAGGTTTTTGAGAGAAAATGAAACAGCCCTGGGCTTTTTAAGGGGGATTTAGGGGGATCTGATCTCGGCTGTAATCACGGGTTTTCGGCATTAATTCCCCCAACCCAGAAACCGGGTTTCTGCATAAACTTTGATTTTTAGTGAATAATTTCAAATAGAAACCCGGTTTCTCTATCTCCCACCCCGGTTGAATTGGGTATAATTAAAAAATCTCTCAATCATCAGATGTTATGAATACCCTTAAATACAAGACAACTATTAAAAATGGTAAACTTGATTTACCTTCCCTCGATTTGCCAGAAGGAACTGTTGTTGAGGCAATTTTATTGATTGGGGAATCAACCGAAACCGATGAAACAGATTATCTACTATCTACAGAAGCTAATCGCCATCATCTCAAAGAAGCAGTAGAATCACTTAAACATCCTGAGAACTATATTTATCCTATTGAATAACTAACTGAATTATGAACGAAATTCAAGAATACGATTTGGTTGCTCTAACCGAAGATGCGATCGCTACCCACAAAGTCAACCATCAGCAAATTCTACTCCGTCGAGGGCAAATGGGAACAGTTTTGATGTCTTTTGATCAAAAAGCATTTTTAATTGACTTTACAGATCAAGAAGGCAATACTTTTGCAATGGAAACTATTGAAGCTGTTAAACTTTTACGCCTTATTAATGAACCCGAATTAGTATACAATAGTTAAATCATGATCTTGAATTAACGCAATTGAACCCATGCTCCACAATTTTATCCCCCCAGAACGGTTTTTTCCCTATTTAACCTGGACAGAAATTGAATCAATGGCTGATAAAAGTAATGTGGTTATTTTACAACCCCTGGGAGCCATTGAACAACATGGCCCCCATTTACCGTTAATTGTTGATGCTGCGATCGCAACGGCCGTAACAGGTCAAGCTTTAGCCCAACTTAATGATAACATTCCGGCTTATGCTTTGCCAACAATTTATTATGGAAAATCTAACGAACATTGGCATTTCCCCGGAACAATAACGTTAAGTTCCCAAACCTTAACGGCGCTATTAATGGAATTAGGCGAAAGCATTTATCGGGCGGGATTTAGAAAATTAGCTTTTATTAATGCTCATGGCGGACAACCCCAAATATTAGAGATGGTAGCGCGAGATTTACATCAACAATATGAAGATTTTTCTGTATTTCCTTTATTTGTTTGGCGGGTTGCTAACGTTGCTGGGGAATTATTAACCTCAAAAGAATTAGAGTTAGGAATTCATGCGGGAGATGCTGAAACCAGTTTAATGTTATCTTTACTGCCAGAACAAGTTAAAATGGAGAAAGCGGTTTGTGAATATCCCCAAGGTTTACCGGAAAATAGTTTATTAAGTATGGAAGGAAACTTAGCTTTTGCTTGGGTAATAAAAGATTTAACCCAAAGTGGGGTTTTAGGGGATGCAACGGTAGCAACGAAGGAAAAAGGCGATCGCATTTTAGCTTCTTTAGTTAACAGTTGGGTAAAAGTTATTGAGGATTTATATAAATTTAAACCACCCCAAAGGTTTAGGGATTAATTGAATATTAAGGCAGTGCGAGCGTCCCCGCTCGCTAGTTTCTCTAACAATAACAATAGGTTTGATTTTTATAATAGGTTTGATTTTTATAACCAGCGAGCGAGGACGCTCGCACTACTTTAATTTATATAATTGCACACCAAACTCAAATAAAAATACTATTATTTTAGATAAAAAATAATTTTTAGGGTTATTATCACCGGAATGTCATAAGTTATGGCACAATGTTTTTTACCTCAGATAGTCAGAGCCCTGAAGGGCTCACTACGTCAATAATAGAATTATGATGAATTCATCCTTACAACGAGCATTCAACCAAGGTAACGCCCTGAAAGTAATTAGCGGTTTAACCAATTTTAACGTCGGACGGGTCGCCTCTGTGGTGAAAGCAGCTACTCAAGGCGGCGCAACCTTTGTGGATATTGCAGCCGATCCTAGCTTAGTGCAAATCGTCCGTCAATTAACTTCTCTCCCCATCTGTGTTTCTGCGGTTGAACCTGAAAAATTTCTCCCTTGCGTCGAAGCGGGTGCAGACTTAATTGAAATTGGTAACTTTGATGCGTTCTATGCTCAAGGACGCCGTTTTGAAGCCGCAGAAGTTCTGCAACTGACCCATGAAACTCGCGCGTTATTGCCGCATATTACCCTGTCGGTCACCGTTCCCCATATCCTCGAACTCGACCAACAAGTTGAACTCGCCCTCGAACTCGTGAAAGCGGGTGCAAATATCATCCAAACCGAAGGCGGAACCAGTTCTTCCCCGGTTCATGGTGGCACATTAGGACTCATTGAAAAAGCAGCCCCCACTTTAGCCGCCGCCTCAGAAATTTCTCGCGCCGTTTCGGTTCCGGTGTTATGCGCGTCTGGTATTTCTAATGTTACAGCACCGATGGCCATTGCTGCGGGTGCTGCGGGTGTTGGCGTGGGTTCGGCTATTAACCGCCTTGATAATGAAGTGGCGATGGTAGCGGTCGTTCGGAGTTTAGTTGAAGCCTTAGCAACGGTTCAAGCTAACCGAGTTTACGCTTAAATTGGTAATAGGGAATTACGAATTACGAATTACGAATTACGAATTACGAATTACGAATAGGGAATGGGAAAGAAAGCTTCTATTTTCTGTTTCCTATTCCCTATTCCCTATTGCCTATTGCCTATTCCCTGTTCCCTGTTCCCTGTTCCCTATTATAAATAATTGACAAACCAAGTTAAATAATCTTCAATCAAACTGTAATTGGGAGAATCTTCATCGGATACTTTTAATTCTGCTAAAGGAATTGTGAATTTTCGATTATCGCTGACTCGTTTAACATCAACAATAATTCCTTCCATTTCATCAGTTTTTTCTTGAAATTGTCCTAACACAAAAATATCCGTGTAAGAAGGATTTGTTTTTTTCAATTTTTCATACTCACTAGAACTCCCTGAACCATAAAGATATTCTTCTTCCCAAAGAAATTCCTCTGTTCCTGTTAAATAACAAGGTAATTTAATCTGAGATTTTAAATATTTCAGATATCGATTTAACGTTTTACGAGTTACTTCTAGGTCATCAGTTCCTAGAATTTTTTCCATTTTCGCCTCAAATTCTTCAACATCAAAATCATCATCTTCAAACAAACTGGAAACATTTAAAAATCCCATTGATTCCATTTGTTCAATGAGATTGGTCATAGAATTGAGTAACTCTTCTTTAAAATGCTCTCTTTGCTTATTAACTAAACCCGATACAATTGTTTCATCAATTTGCAGGGGTTTTAAATCCTCTCCTGGGGGTTGTAATTTCTTTTTGTTTTTGTTTTGATACAGTTTAGACATTCCGTTATACCAAGCACAGTAGTTCTTGATCTCAACCCTAGATGATTTTAAATTGATCTTTTTAAGGTTTTGAGTTGTAGAGACGCTTAAAGGCAAATCTCGACCCATTTCGACCTCAAGATTTTTTAATTGGGAAGGGAGTAAAATTTAGTATATCGTGGTACAGGTCTTTTTTGAATTGCCAAGGAAAACAATTATGGTACAAACAGAACAACCCGCTATACCCGTTATTTATCAAGGACAGTTTGGGGAGTACACGATTAACGAGAGTGATCGTTGGAGTGTGATCCTTTATCGAACTGGCTTAATTATAGCAGCCTTATGCTTTACCATAGCAACCGGATTAGTTTTGTTCCAAGGAAATAATCCTTTGGTTATACAAGCATTAACCCCCATCTACTTCTGTTTTTGGTTTGGGTTAGGGTTGAGTTTAGTCATGATTCATATTTATTTAATCCCTTTACACCAATTATTACAACTTTTTTGGTTAATTGGGGGAATTGCTTCTGCGATTTTTGCTTGGGTGGATGACGAACCTTTAGCGTTAACCATTTATCATCATCCCTATACCTTATTTGGGGTAGGGTTTACCTTTGTTGCGTTAACGGGGATTTATTTTAAAGAAGCCTTCTGTTTTAACCGCATGGAAACCAAACTATTAACGCCTCTTGTTCCTTTATTATTACTAGGATTTATTGCGGGAGTTTGGTCGGTTTCTGCTCAAAAAATTTTCTTAGCATTTTGGGCGATTCAATTTGTCATTTTTGCAGGTCGAAAAATCTTTCAAGATATTCCGGGGGATATTGGGGATAAAAGTGTTTTTGACTATTTAAAAAATAGACAGTCAGCCTAATACATAAATTAGGTTTTAGGAGGGATAAAAGTCCCCCTTTTTAAGGGGGATTTAGGGAGATCTGATCAAAAGTTTAATCATCTGAATAATCTGGTAATTGCTCCTATAATATTGATGATAAATTCCCGACATCTGACACCTGATTACCCAGGAATATGAATGGTAAAAATAGCTCCTTTTGGGTGATGATCTTCCAAGGAAATACTACCGCCATGGGCTTCTATTGCGATTTTGCAAAACGCTAAACCTAAACCAATTTGACTCACACCTTCTTGAATTGTACCAATCTCATATTTTTGGAAAAGTGTTTGTCGGGTTTTTTCACCAACACCTGGCCCTGAATCAATCACTTTCACTGTTGCGCCCCCATTTTCTAAATATTTTGCTTGTAATAAGATCTGGCTTTCACTGGGAGAAAACTTAATGGCATTAGAAAGTAAATTATCAATGACTCGGCGAAGGATAACAGCATCGACGGAAAGGTTAATCCCCAGAGGAGGTAAATCGGGAACAATTGTAATTTTTTTATGACTGGAAATTAACTCAAAATCTTGGATCGCTAATCTACAAAGTTCACCTAAATCAATGGTTTTAAAATTGAGTATCATCTTCCCTGATTCTAACTTAGCCATGAGCAATAAACTATCAATCATGACTTGTAATTGAGTGCAATTTGCCTCAATTTGTTGAATTTTTTTCTGCTGTCTTTCCGGGGATAAACTGGGCTTTTTCAGTATCGCGGTTGAAAACAGAATACCCGCCAGAGGATTTCTGAGATCATGTACTATCATGTTCACCATATCTTCTCGCAATTGCATCAATATTTCTATCCGATCATACTGTTGTTTAATGCGTAACATGGAACGAATTCTAGCTCGTAGTTCAATTCCATTAACGGGTTTACTAATAAAATCATCAGCACCCGCCTGTAAACATTGGGATAAATCTTCTTTACCTGAAAGGGCTGTGACCATAATCACCGGAATATGTGACCATTGGGGATTCGCTTTCAATAATTTACAGAATTCTATGCCATTCATTTCTGGCATCATCACATCCAGCAAAATTAAATCAGGTTGAGAACTTTCGAGAAGATTAAAAGCTTGTTTAGCCTTAGAAACATAACCTAATTCATAACCTTCATTTGCCAGTAAAGTATCAATCACATCAAAATTATCGGGGTCATCATCAATAATTAAAATAATCGGCGTTGTTTCCATTACTGAGGTTTCCTTTAATTCAATAAGTGTTCAATCTTCTCGACCAGTTGTTTTAATTTTACAGGCTTAGAAAGATAATCATTTGCTCCTGCATTTAAACATTTTTCTTGATCTCCTGTCATCGCTAAAGCAGTTAAGGCAATAATCGGAGTAGAAGTTAACCGTTGTTCAGCCCGAATTTGACGAATCGCCTCTAGTCCATCTACTTTTGGCAGTTGAATATCCATCAAAATTAAATCAGGAGATAAAGACTTGGCTAGTCTAACACCTTCTTCCCCATTTTTTGCGATTTCAATTTTGTAACCTTTACTACTTAAATAACTGGAAATTGTGACAATATTTAACTCATTATCTTCAACTAATAAAAGAGTTGTGGAAGAATTTTTTTTAGGGGAATTCGTTGAAATTGGGGGAATTGGTGATAGCTTAAGTTCTTCAGAAGTTATAGGAGGACAAGAGGATAAAGCAGTTTGAATCGGAGGTTCTGAGCCAACAATATAGGGTAAGCAAACCGTAAAACAACTGCCTTGTCCTAACTCACTGGTAACTCCAACCGTTCCTTGATGAAGTTCGACTAAACGACGCACCAATGCTAATCCTAAACCAGTACCACTATACTGACGATTAAGGCTACTGTCAATTTGGATAAACGGTTTGAATAATTGACGGGCATTTTCAGGGGTTAGGCCAATACCTGTATCAATGACCAAGAATTGTAATAAATTCTGCGGGGTTGAGGATATAACTTTTACCTCTAATTTGACACAGCCACCATCAGGAGTAAATTTAACAGCATTATTGAGGAGATTAATCAAAACTTGGCGAATCCGAAGCTCGTCTACCACAATATCCTCTAACCTTTCTGGGATGTCGGTCGTGAGTTGAATATTTTTTTTAAGGGCTTGTTGTCGAACAAACGTTAAGCTATTTGTGCAGAGATAAGTGATGGATGTTGGAGCTAACTGTAATTCTAATTTACCAGATTCTACTTTTGCGAGATCCAAAACATCGTTAATTAGAGCTAACAGATGATTACCACTGCGATCAATACTATTGACGGCGTGTTTCTGTTGTTCACTAAGGTTCCCAAATACTCCATCCTGTAACCCTTCACTCATTCCTAAAATCGCATTCAGGGGAGTGCGTAATTCGTGGCTCATATTCGCCAAAAATTCATCTTTAAGCCGGGTGGCTCGATCAAGTTCCGCATTCGTTAGGGTCAACCGTTCGTTCACCTGTCGCAGTTGTTTTTCTGCTTCTTTAGCACTGGTAATATCAAAGTTAACCCCGACCATTCGTTGCGGTTCTCCACTGTTATCCCGTTGAACTAAAGCATAAGCTTTGATATATCGGATGGAACCATTAGGAAGAACCACTCGGAATTCTGGGCTGTATTCCTTTTCACCCCGTAACGCTCTTTGAATTGCAGTTTCAGTTCTTTCTCGATCCTGGGGATGCAATGCGTTTGCCCAGGTTTGATAGATGGTTTCTGGGACATCTGACTTCTCTAACCCATAAAGTTCATACATTCGCTCATCCCAGATCAGTTGGTTTGGCAAAATATCCCACTCCCAAATCCCAAACCCTCCAGATTTAATTGCTAAGGACAATCGCTCTGAAAGATTTTGCAATTTTTCTTCAGATCGTTTACGTTCAGTAATCTCTTGAGCCGTGCCCACAATTTGCTTGAGCGTTCCATCTTTGTTGTATAAGAAGGCAGCATCGCGACTGAGTAACCAGTGCCATTCTCCGTTGACATCTCGCAGCCGATATTCACAGTTTCGCTTTTCAAGATTCTGGAGAGTGTGTAAGTTGTTCAGATGAACCAATAAAGTGTCTAAATCATCGGGATGAAGAAGATCGATAAATAATTGACGGCCCATCCCTTGGATCTGCTCAGGGGAATATCCCAAAATATCAACTACCTCACGATTGCAGTAAATATTGCGCTGTTCCTCCAGATCATAAATATAAATAATATTGGGTGTATTATCAGTAATACTTTCAATAAAACGTTGACTTTCTTGTAATTCGGCGGTTCGTTGTTCAACTCTAGCTTCAAGTTCTTGGTTGAGTTGTTGCAATTGTTGTTCTATTTTTTCGCGTTCACGGAGTGCCGCTCGCTGTTTACTAATATCGTTTGAGCAACCAATTAAATGAATAATATTTCCCTCTTGATCCCGAATCACGGAAAGACGCAAGCTAATATAAATTTCTTCTCCTGATTTGGTGCGGTTCCGAATCTCTACTTCGGGGTTTCCTTTCGCGAATAAAGGGAGAAAGATTAAAGAGTGAAGTTGAGGCAAATCTTCAGGATAATAGAGCATCCTAACATCCTGGCCAATAGCTTCGGCAGCACTATAACCATAGAGTTTTTCGGCTCCTCGATTCCAACTGTAAATTTTCCCAGAAACGTCAGTAGAAATCACCGCATCGTGGATTCTTTCGAGAATCTGAGCTTGAAATTTTAACGTTTGTTCGTGATATTTGATCTCACTAATATCGCGGGCAATACATAGAAATGAATAAACTTCCCCGGCTTCATTAAATTCGGGGACAATCCGAATTTGAAACCAAGTCGAGCTATTGAAATCAGGAAACGGATGTTCGATGGTTTCTTGAGTTTTTGTCTGAATAATTTGATCGAGGGTAGTACGCCATAAATCAATAATCTCTGCACAAATTCCTAAATCCTGCAAGGTCTTACCGATTAAGTTACTCACAGGTTGTTGCATTAGCTTCTCGATGGCAGGATTAAAATAGACTGCTCGCATTTCCAGATCAATGCGATAAATAATATCTGTGGCGTTTTCTACTAAGGCGCGAAATTGTGACGCTACGCGCTGGCGTTCGAGTAATTCAGCATCGATGCGTTGGTAAAGTTCTGCTTCTACCCGTTCATACATTTCTGCTTGTTGGATGGCGATTCCCAGTTGTAATGCTAATTGCTGTAACAAATCGATTTCGTCATTTTGCCATTGACGGGGGCGATTACATTGATGGGCGATTAATAACCCCCATAAATTATACTCAGTTTCTGGTTTTGAGATTAAACAACTGGTTTCTGAAGTATTGTAGTTACTTAATAAGAGTGGCACGACCAAATTAGCCTTAACCTGAAAGTCTTTTAACATCTCACGATGGCATTCAGCGATGTCAGCTATGTCAACATCTGAGGCTACGAAAACTCTACCTTGGCGATAGGGTTGCAGATAGTTTTCCTTAAAACAGACATCTTCGACTTCAAGGTTTAAACAGACCCGATAGGTCGGTAATACGGATTCTGCTACCATCACCCCACTGAAATCAGGCAAAAATTTATAGATTAAAACCCGATCAGTCTGGAGAAACTCCCGCACTTCCTCCACAGTCGTTTGTAATACTTGTTCTAGTCGCAGAGATGCGCGAATTCGCAGGGCAATACTGTTAACTAAATGTTGCTGTTCTTGTTGACGGACGATTTGCCGTTTTAATTGTAACTGTTGCAATATGGACTGAGTTCTCTGACAAACCACAGAACTGTTCAATTTCCCTTTAACCCAATAGACATCTCCAAAATAGAAACAAGGAGGGGTAACAAGATGATAAAATCAAATTTTACCCCTGATTAGAGATGAGTAAATTAAGAGAGTATCTGGACAAGAACCCCCAGCAAGCAAAAAGGCTATTAGGGATAGAATATGAACAACTGATAGAACTCATTCAAGCTGCGGAGTTATTAGAAGAAGAAAAACGACAGGAAAAAGAAAAAACTAAAATCAGGTTGATTAAAGCAGGTGGGGGTCGTCGGCAGAAATTATCTG